>JAHFJL010000030.1 GCA_023245855.1 bacterium | reverse complement strand
AACTCTGAAAACAAAAACAATCTTAGGACTTTTAAAAAAAGGACCTGGGAGAGGTCCTGATTGGATATTTTTTTAGTATTTTACTTGCCGATTCTAACAAGCTTGTATTGTTTTTTCCCTTTTCTGAGGAGAAGCGTCCCGTTAATGAATTCTTTGTCTGCAACCGTTTGTTGCACATCAGTCACTTTATTTTCGTTGTAATATAATGAACCCGAAGCGATAAGTTTTTTAGCTTCACCATTTGACTCCGTAAGTCAGCTTTCTGTGAAGAGGTCTAGGAGTTTGAATTCTGTTCCTTTTACTTCACATCCGCCGGTCTCTTTTTGGAGGGCCTGAAGGTCATTTTTTGACATCGTTTGTATGGTCGCTAATTTATCGCCTTGCCCAAAAAGGATGTCGCTGATTTTGGTTGCTTGTTCAGCAGCTTCATTGCCATATACCGTGGTGATCAGATAATTTGCTAACTGTTTTTGTCCGTATCTGAGCTCTGGATGCTCTTTGTGTTTTTGCACCATCTCTGCTACTACGTCAAAATCAAGCAGCGTGAATATCTTGAGAAATTTCTCTACGTCATCATCAGTGGTATTCATAAAGTATTGGTATGTGAAATAGGGGCTGGTCTTGTTGGGGTCGAGAAAAATGGCGTTTCATTCAGATTTTCAAAATTTCTTTCCTGTAGAATCCGTAATCAAGGGAAAAGTCATAACAAACCCTTCCTCTTCACTTCCTAGCTTTTTTCTGATCATTTCTGTCCCGGTAACCATGTTCCCTCGTTGATCAGATCATCCGATTTGGAGCTTTACCTTATGCTTTTCGTATAAACTCAAAAAATCGTATCCTTGGAGCAGCATATAGCTGAACTCCGTGTATGTGATCCCCATTTCAGGATCTTCAATCCTTTTTTTTACGGTCTCTTTACCGAGCATATTATTGACGGTGATATATCTGCCGGCCGTTCTGAGAAATTCTAAAATGCTCATATTTTTGTAGAAATCGTAATTGTTTATCACTTCGAATTTGAAATTATATCCACTGATGGCTTTAAGATTTTCTAAGATTTGATGCACTTGTTTGGTGATCGCTTTTTCGTTATGCCTCAATAGTTCTTCGTCGAGCATAGTTCTCTCACTTGTTTTTCCACTGGGATCTCCGATCATCCCTGTCGCACCTCCGATGATCATCACGAACGTATTATCTCTTTTCATGAAATTAACCGCTGTCATGAAACTGACAAAATTTCCGAGCTGAAGCGAATCTGCCGTCGGATCGAAACCGCAGTAGAATTTCTGACCTCATTTTTCGTAGAGATCAAATAATTTTTCGTCAGTGAACTGATAAACTAGACCACGATTTTCAAGTTCTTCACGAAGCTTCATTACTTTATTATTTATAAATTAAAATACAACTAACAGTGAACAGTGAATAACTAACAATGAATGAATATTTTATCATATCAATATTTTTCCATCGTTATTAATTGTTAGTTTTTAGTTGTTAGTTAAATTCTTACATCCTTTCCAAAAATTTCATTCCAACGATATCCATTCATTTCTGGATCACTTCACGGACTTTCTTCAACAACATGATTCTCGCCTTTTTCGTCTGTTCTTCGGATTTCATGATATGCACACTTGCATAATAACTGTTGAGCGATTTAGCCATATCCAATAAATATCTACAGATGATATTTGGAGTCAGATCAGTTTTTGCTTGGTGGACTACTATATTATATTCAGCTATTTTTTTGATGAGAACAAATTCTTCTGGCTGAGTGAGCAATGAAGCGACTGTCGTCTCGTCCAAATTTTCTATTGCTCATGCATTGTCGATAATACTTTGCACCCTCGCTCACGCATAGAGAATGTATGCACCTGTCTCTCCCTGCATATCCAATACTTCATCCATATCAAAGACCATATCTTTTGAGATGTCTGATCTCATAAGGAAAAATCTGAGTGACCCGATAGCGATAGCTTCCGCGACTTCATCCAGTCGTATATCATCCTTTTCAGGATTTCTTTCTTTGGATTCCCGGTATGCTTTATCATGGAGCATCTTGAGCATTTCGTCCAAAGTAACAGTTCGTCATTTTCTGCTCGAGAAAGGAAGTCTTTTTTCTGCCAATTCTTCTGCGCTTAATTTGTATCATAACTTGGTCAACGTCTCTGGTGTAAGATACACGACTCCATACCCCAGCGGCAGATAATGTTTGTGCTCTTTAGCAAAATCCAACAAAGTGAATGCAGATTTTACAATCGTCTGAGCTGGTATTTGTCTATTGTCGATAACCGTGATTGCGGTATCATATTGTCAAAAATTATGTTTTGTTTTTTTGCCCTCTCCTAGAGAATTTGTCGTATATATAGTTTCGCCTCTTGGATCTTCTGTGAAAATATCGTACCCGAAATCTTTGCTTAAGTAGCCAAGTTTTCGTAATGCGAAAGCGATATCTTTGGCGATATAAGTAGCCACTCCGTCGGATTTTATGAGGATCTGATATTGTTTTTCTTCTTTGAGATATTCGGGAAGCGATGAGAGATCGAGCGCTCGGCAACCGGCAGCTTCTCAAGTATCTACAAATTTAGCTACTCATTTTTGCCTCAATAAATCTATCGCTTCTGCAAAAAATTTGAGATGCAGAACATCTGTCTCCCACGCTATCGCATCAAAAAATGCGTTCATTCTCCAGCAGGTTCTGATTTGTTCTAAAGCACATTTTCTTGTATATTCGTAATGCAGTTTTTTGAGTTTTTCATCTTTTCCTTCTTCTATCTTGAGCAAGGTTTCTGAAAGCAATATTTTGAATTTGGGGTCTTCATCTTTTTTTCTCATCTCTTCATAAATCTTTCCGCAATAATGATCAAATTTTTTGTCGGTCTCTAACGGATAATCATAAAAAAGATGCCCTACTATATTATAGCCCACATTGACTCCGCTATCATCACCGTAATTGAATGCATGCACGTGATACCCCAGCGATTCATAGATCCTTCTCATACTATCACCTATACAGACATTTCTTGCCTGACCGATATGAAGGGGTTTATTGGGATTTGCATTCATATATTCGATCATGATTTTCTCTTTTTTAAGCTTGAAGCTTGGAGCTTGAAGCCTAAAGCTGTCGGAAATAAATTGTTGTTCGTTGATATGAGCATTGAGATATCAACTAAGATTTTGGAATGAAGAAAAAAAATCAGAGGTAATATCTTTTTCTAATCCTTCAGCAATTTGGATGGGTGATTTTTTGAGGAGCTTTGAAAGCCTGAAACAAGGAAATGCAAAATCACCTGGAATATTTTCAGGCGGAATCTCTATCATCGACACAATTTCTTCCAATGGGAGATCAATATGTTTGGCGAGTACTTCAGCAAAATGATGTTTATATATTCAAAGCATAATTTTAGATAGAAGGTGAAAGGGGCAGTGGAACGATGGGAAACAAGGGAAAAGGGAAAAGGGGAATGGATAATGGGACAAGGTTTTAATCGATAATTTCTAATACTCTAATGTTGGTTTTTGTCTCAATTGCTTGTTTTTGCTAGAAAACTTTTTTTCTGTAATGCGGGCTTCACGTTCTGATTTTGGGATTTTTGTGGAGATCCTTTGCTTCGGTTCAGTCATCGCTTCTGCGAGCAATTGTCTGAAATGATGGATAACCTTTTCCTTGTTAGCAATCTGCAAGCGTTCTTCTTGGCAGGTCATAATCAATATTTTTTCTTCGTGATGGACTTTATTCCCCGCTATCTTGATCAATCTTTTTTTTTGGTCGTCAGTCAAAAATTGCGAGTCGTGGATATTGAAGTAGAGCTCTGCCTTGGTCGCAACCTTATTTACGTTCTGGCCTCCATGCCCTCCGCTTCTGGAAAAATGGAAGTGCACTTCACGGGCAAGGATTCTATCAGTAAGAGCCGGAATATTCATAGGAACCGAGAATAAGTTAAAAAAATTATACTTTGGATTTTCCTCAATGTATCTTGAGATTTTCGTATTTGTCGAGATCCAGAGAGATCTGATTTTTTGCAGTGGTTTCTGTTTTTTTTGCAGAATCCTTGCTTCAGCTGATGGTTTTGGAAAGCTCTTCCATCCCTAGCCAAAACGTACTTCCTATCGTATTTGCTAGATTCGTTTTGCGTTTTTCTTCAAATTTTTTGAGATCTGTAGTCATTCGTGATGATGAGGAATAAATAACGATATTCTATCTCCTAACGTATGAAAAATAGTCAGAAAATCAATGAATTTTAGCAGAAAGCGAAAAGCATGAAACTCAAAGCCAAGAGACATCATTTTTATCACTTATACTTTATCACTTATTGCTATTTTTTAGTTGATATTTCACCGTCCATTTGTATACTCAATTGATATTTTATCCCATGAGCTTAGCTGATGACAAAAACAAAAAAAATACTCACTCGATCGTTGATCGGAATTTGCGGAATATTCTGATTCGCAGCACGATGAGCTAAAGTCACTTTCCAACCCCTCTATTCTGATGTCAGATTTCAACCTTCGGATAAGCTTCATGCCGGCTGTACCAACTCTGCAGATATCCTATTTTCTCCTCAAGGGCAAAATATCAGCACCTTTAAAATCGTACTCTATTATGCTCCTGAACATATTGAAATCCTGCGTATCTTACCCAGCACTAAAGACGGCATCATAAGCTCTAAAATCGAATACGATAAAATCATATTGGAAGTACAAAATCCTAAATTCGATTCTTCTACTCAGACTAAATCGTTTTTTGAAATCTATTTCAAAAGCAATATCGTAGGTAATGAAACTATCACGGTATGAACAGGTTCTGAAGCAACTACAGCGAATAATAAAGTAGTCCCGCTTGATGGAAATTTTGATCTGAATTTTGCAAAAGTGCCTGAATGCGAACCTGATATTGTCCCGCCAAACATCACTCTCATCTACCCAAAAGATACCAATCAGAGAATCACTTTGGACCAATATTTTGTATTTGATATCAAGGATATCGGCAAAGGTGTAGATAACACGAGTGTTGTTGTCAACTTTAACGGAGAACAATATGCATATGGATCAGAGAATCTTAAACGGAACAAAAATTATCTGACTTTCTATCCCAAGAATCGGATTCCCATCAACGCCTCTATCGATCTCAACATTTCAGTTACTGACCAACAATCCTATTGAGGTGCTAACAAAACAGAAAGCATGTATAGCTTCAAGAGTGCTACCGGTATGGCATTGAAAAACGATATCACTCCCATGATCTTTAGAAGTGTAGCACAAGAAGCAAGCAAGATATCGGCATCTGCAGATGAATGCCAAATGCTTTGAGATTTATATGCTAAATCAGAAGCAGCAAATCAGTGAGAGCTCAAATCCATACTCCAAAAACTCGGATGTGATACGAGCACGATAGATCTCACTATCAAAGAAGATTCAAACCAAACTCCTGCAATGACCACCGACCAAAAACAATATAGAAACATTTCCGTATTCGCAACTCTAGGATGGATACTCTTCTTCATCGCATTTACCTTGAAGATGCATTACTTCCTCTCATATAGAAAACACAAGAAAATTAATGAAAAACTAACAATGAAAAACTAAAAACGAAGAAATCATTTGATAAATAAATACCTACACTTTTAACTTTTAGTTGTTAGTTAGTTTAGTATGGCACTTGAAATAGAAAGAAAATTTCTGATAAAAAATATCCCGTTCGATATCGAGCATTTTCCTCATAACGAACTTATTCAGTGATATTTCAACGATCCTACTGACGGCAAAAGAATTAGGGTCAGAAAAAGCTGAGATCAATATAAGATCACGAGAAAAAAATGACATGGACTCGTAAGAGAAGAGATAGAAGTAGCTATCACCAAAGAAGAATTTGATCAATATCGATTTCAAGTAGAAAATCATTTTATAGAAAAAACCCGTTATGAAATCCCTCACAACGATCTTACTATCGAGCTTGATATCTACAAAAATCTAGAAGGACTCAAAACTGCTGAAGTGGAATTTAAAAGCAAAAGAGATGCAAAAAAATTTGAGGCTCCTGCATGGTTTGGCGAAGAACTTACCCTCCTGAGAGAAGCAGGGAATGGATATATAGCTCATCATGGGCTATCTGATGAACTTCTTGATCTTATGAAATAGAAAAAAATAGCGAATAACTAAAAATCCTCCTTCGAGGATAAACTAATAACTAAAAACGATGGAATTATTTTATAAAAAAATACCATCATCTTTCATTATTCATTTTTCACTATTAATTATATTTTATTTAGAAGTTTCTGAAAATATCCTGCAATCTTCTTCTTTCTTTTTCTGCTTCCTCTTTTTCTTTGATTGCTTTCTCTATCTTTCTGAGCTCTTCTGAAGCCAAAAATGTGAATTTATTTATTTTCTCTACTACCTGTTGCTTCTTTTTTTGATCTTCCGTAAAATCCTGGATCTCATCAAAAAGCAAAACGTTATTGATCATCACTTCCAAAGAATTCGATTCTTCGTTGAACGCAAATCTCAGTTCATTCACTACTTCTTCTTCTGTCTCTTTATCTTGTTCTATTTTGGTAATAAAAAGAATGGGTTCATGAGTGTCGTCGATAAGGAATCTATATGAGATGAATATCTTATCATTGTCGGCTCAGAGAATATCAAAAGATTCGTCAGGAAATCCTAGTTTATCTTTAAGTTCGTATATCTTTTTTGTAGTAAAATACAATTCACCGAATTTTTTTTGGACATCAGTCTGTAATTTTGTATCTAACAAATCTCAAACTTTAGTCTGTTCAATTGATGCTTCACGAGCTATATTTTCTATCTCTTTATCTGCGACTGCTTGTAATTGTACTGCTGGAGCAACAGGCATTTGTACAGGCTGTACCTGCCTTTGAACTGGAACTTGTTGGACTTGTTGAACTTGTTGAACCGGTCTTTGCATCTGCGGTACAGGTTGTTGCATTTGCACTTGTTGGACAGGCGCTTGAACGACTCTCTGCACGGGTGCTTGCACGGGAGCTTGAACTTCCGGCATCTCATTGAAATGATATTTTTTTTCTAACATATCACCATAAGAAAGATCTTCATCATCGATATTTGCTTGCGGAATAGTGGCAAAAATATCATCAGTTCATGCAAAAATATCATCAGCATGTCATCAGTGTTGACCTTGTTGTTGAGGGTTTGCTGTTTGAATTGGATCTGTCATGATTTTTTTAGATTACAACATAAATTGTTATATCTCCATTATACCCAAGGGCATAATATCGATATTAGAAAACTCTCACATATATTTCGAGTTTTCTTAGTATCTCCATTATACCCAGAATTTAAAAAAATGCAAATTTTTCGATTGTATTTATTGGGCAATTTTGTACATTTTTGTTATGTATTTCTTTATTTTGTTTTTTTGGGAACATGTCAGATGAAAACAGCACCATCAGCCAAACCAAGCTCTTTGTTGGCGGATTAAATCGGAAAATCAGATGAAAAGAGCTCAGAGAAGAATTTTCAAAATTTGGAGAAGTCGTTTTTGCTAGAGTCAAACTTGATCAAGAAACCAACAAGAGCAAGTGATTTGGTTTCGTAGAATTTGTCAATCCAGATGATGCAGCCAAAGCACAAAAAGCGATGGACGGTCAAGAAATCATGGGAAGAGCGGTTAAAGTCGATTTTGCGAAAGAAAATCCTGACAGAATACAAGCAAGGGAGGACGCAAAAGAAAATATCACGGAAGAAATACCAGAATTCTAATCATTCTCATGCTACATATAAAAGACACGTGCCAATCTTTGGTGAGCGTGTTTTTTTCTCACATAGAAATTTAAATAATTTCTATTCCGCTAAAGCGGGATAAAAACGACGTGAAAATCTTTTTTGAGATTTTCTGCGTCTTATTTTATTTTTTACTTGAAAATGCATTGCAGACCACTAGTCTCGAATCAGACTATGTGGCGCGTACGCGAGAGGAGGAATATTACTTCCTATTTATCTCATGGGAGCCATAAAATTACGGTGTATGCCGTAATGGAGCTACCCACTTCTATGTATTTAGGAGAACAACTTGTCTTCTACGGCCATGTGGTTTATTAAAAGAACTAAGAGTGAATAGTGAACAACTAACAATATTGGATTTTTCTTCTTATAAACTATTACAACATTATGAAAAAAATAAACGAATCATTTACTTGCATCAATTGCGGAAAAGAGATTTCTCAGGCTACCAAGACTTGCAGAAATCATTGTCCGCATTGTTTTGCTTCACTGCATGTCGATAGCGATATCCCTGGCGATAGAGCTACGGACTGCTGAGGAAGGATGTATCCTACCGCATATGAGATCAAAAATTGACAGCTAAAAATATGTTTTCAATGCAAAAAATGCTGAAAAATCCATCGAAATAAAAGAGCCGATGATGATGAAGTAGAAAATTTGGATATGTATATCAAAAAATATAAGGAAGTACTTTATTAATGAATGATTAATGATGAATGATTAATGATTAATGATGAATGAAAAATCTTCCTTTCAGGATAAATCACTTTTAGTTATTCATTAATTTTTACGCTACTTGTTTAGCGGGAGTCTGCTTCGACAAAATTTCGTCTTCTATGTATGATGCCATAGTAGGATTTTCTTTTTTTAATGTAGCGAGAATCTCTTCCATCGTTCTTCATTTTCTATTTTTCTTTGCTCGTTCAAACACTCACTCTTTCGTTATTTTGTTGTTCAGTAATTTTTTCATATCTTTTTCATATTCAGTTTTAGACTCTTTGTCTAAGTTTTTCCATAGCTTAGCATCCGCTTCTGTTTTGTCTTTTTCTACGATTTCTTTATTATTTTTTTCTTTGGGTTCGTCGATAGATTTTGGTTCGTCGATTTTTGGTGATGTCGGTTTCGAAGGAGTCTGATCTTTCTTTTTGTCAGATGATATATCTTCTTTTTTAGATTCTACTGGTGCTGGTTTCGGTGCAGGAGCTTCTGGTATGGGTGTAGGCTTTTTATCTTCTGATTTGTTATTTTCTTCTGGTTTTTTATTTTCTGTTGGTTTATTTACTGGTGTTTTATTTATTGGTGCTTCTTCCTTTTTTTCTTCTTTTTTATCTTCTTTTTTATCTTCCACTTTTTTTTCTGAGGATCAAGATTTTGCGCCAAGAAATCCGAATGATTTCTCTTTGATCTGATTGACCCGAGTATCTCCTTTCGTCTCGTGAGTATCATACGATTGAAAATCGAATCCTTGTTTTTTGCTGAATATTCTGGTTGCGTTTTTGATCCCTTTAAACAGCTTGCTTGGAGTATCGATCAAGAGTTTTTTGAAGGGTTGGAGTACTCATTGATTGAGTCCACTTGCTATACCTGCTCCCGCTATCATCGCTGGTCTTCGTGTTACTGCGGAAACTAAATTAGCAGGGACTTTGAGCATTCTTTGATACCATTTTCCCTCTACTTTTGAAAAATTCTGAAAATTATCCACTAATGCATCTCGTGTCTGTTTACTGACTTCAGCTATATTTTTGATGCCACTTATTCATTGTCTCGGAATATTTGCCGTGGCATTGCCTAACTCTCCTCATCGTCTGAGAGGAGTCGCGATTGTATTTCCGGTTCTGAGGCCTATATCAAGTTTTCCCATGTACTCTATGTAAGGAATAAATACTACTATTATAATTATTTTTTAGTTTTTGTCAAATTCTTTTATAATTACAATAATCTGATTGCATTTTCAGACTGAAAAACTACCTTTCTTTATCGTAATTTATACTTTAAATACACCTCCAAAATGGATTTATCGACCTTTAAAACTACGTTTGACGGGATATTGCAGACGTATGTCAGTGAAAAGATAGCACAGTCCAAGAAACTCATCAACGATAAAAAACTCAACGCTTTTATTGAATATATCAATACATTCATTTTTTCTGGTGGGAAAAGAATCAGACCGTATGGACTACGAATCATCTATACCTGATTTGGCGGAACTAACGAAAAAGCGATTTTCAACTTTGGGATCATCTTTGAACTCCTCCACACGATGGCGCTTATCCACGACGATATCATTGATAAAGCGGACAAAAGACATAATGCGCTGACCATGCATTCCTACATCGAAAAAATATTGGGAAACAACAAAAACGCTAAACATATCGCTGAAGGACAAGCTATTCTCATCGGTGATCTCATGCTTTCACGAGTCTACGAGCTTCGATACAAGCAGCATGATTTCGACGAAAAACTCTTGCTTGCAGCGAGAATAAATGTGCATAGCATGATTGAAGAAGTGATTCTCTGACAGATGATTGACGTCGATATGATGATCTCTGAACCGGCTTCACTTTCCTTGATCGACAAAAAAAATATGTACAAGACCGCTTCCTATACTTTTATAAGGCCTATGCTCACCTGAGCTATCCTAGCTGAAACATCAGAACAGCAAAAACAGCTCATTATCCAGCTCGGACAATATATGGGACTCTGCTTCCAGATGAGAGATGATTATCTTGATATCACCTGTGGTGACAAAACCAAGTCCGCATTTAGCGATATCCAAGAAGGACAACAGACCTACTTCACCCATTATATCTTCGAAAAATGAACTACGGAACAAAAAAAACTTTTGAAAGCATGTATGGGAAAACAGCTTGATCAAGAACAAATCAAAGCGCTTCAAGTGATGTTTGAGGTGAGCGGAGCGATTGAATTTGGAAGGACGAGCATCCGTGAGTATAGCGAAAAAGCGAGAGAAGTACTTGAACAAACCACACTCAATGATGATGCAAAAATCAGTATCTTAGCTTTGATCAAAAAGATGGAGAAACTGGAGCATTAAACGAACAATTGAAATTCTATGAGAAATCCGTATCATAGAGATGATATTTTTATCATATATCATAATGCAAATGACCTATACGGCTATATATACACAAGAACCAGAAGGATGATATACTGTGGAAATCTTGGAACTCCCTGGATGTGTAAGTTTTTGAGAAAGTATGGAAGATGCGGAAAAAATGATAAAAGAAGCTATATATTTATATAAAGAATCTCAAGAAGCACATAAAGAACACCCTATCGTCGGCAAAAAATTTATCTCATCTCTTCAATTAAATTAATGAAACAGTACTCTCCAAAAGAGATTATACATTTTCTTTTATCGCATGGGTGGATAATAGATCGTCAAAAATGATCGCATTGTGTTTTATATCATTTGGAAAACAAAAAAAGAACTATAGTAGCATTACATAAAAAAGATTTACCCGTAGGTACGATAATAGCTATTTTGAGACAGACTGGATATACAAAAGATGATTTAGAAAACAAATAATATATCTAAACATAGAAAAAATCTTCCGAAATGAATATCTTTATTATATATATCATACCTATGAATACCATCACTGTACAAGTACCAGAAAAAATAGCACAAAAGTATGGAAAAAAATCCGTAAAATGGGAAAAACTTTTGGAAGCATTAGAAGAATATCTTTGGGTTGATATTCCGCTTAAACCTAAAATGGAAATTTCTAAATTTTATAAGTTGATCACTGACAGAGGGATTTAAATCCTCCGCCTTCGGCACCTCCTTCACCAAGGAGGACAGAAAAAATGGGTATAATTCAGTTGAATCTAATTTTTCATTGAAATTGTCAAGTATTTCCTTATGCTTATCAAGCAAAATAAAAAAATAAAAAAATAATTAAATCAATTAAAACAACCAAAACAAAAAAACAGAAAATTATGAAAAAAACAATTACTCAAATCACATGCATCGCGATAGCGATGATAATGTTGTTCGCTCAATCGAGCAAAGCGCAAACCGTTCATCTCTACCTGGATAGCGTTCTAAATGGAAGCCATATTCAGTTCTGTAAAAGCTCTGTAGATACTGTTATCGTTTATAAACCCGCAGGAGAAACCGTTCAAAGTTGGAATTGCAATATACCACCGTATGATTTTTATACCGATAGTGTAATCATTCCAAACAATTTTAATACATATGCAAGTAGTGGCATACTCAGTTGCTCCTTTGTAGTAGATGCTAAAACAATTTTCATCCATTTTGTGGACTCGGTACACGTACCGGGATTATTAAATCAAACGATTTGTGGCACTACACCTCTTACTTTGGATGCAGGCAATGGCAATCAAGGTCCTAACTGTGTTAATTATTTTTGGAGTACGGGAGACAGCACGCAGACTATCACAACAGATACGACCAGTCTCTATACCGTACATATAAGCAATGCTTGTAATAGCGTTTATGATACCGCATCGCTTATCTTTGTCTCTGTACATGCCAAAATCTGTGCTGCAAGTTTTGATCCTACGCCTCAAAAAAACAAGGTCGTATGGTATACCCCCAATCTGAAAGCGGATAAAGCGATCATCCTCAAACGCAATCTCGCTAACTCTTTGGTGGCAATAGATACGGTCCCTTTCTCGGCAGGAGAATGGATTGATACCGCTTCGCATCCCCAACAAGAACAGAATGGGTACGCGCTTATGGTATTGGATACCTGCGGAAATCTCAGCGACACTTCTGCTGAACACGTCACGGTATGGCTACAGATTAGTACCTATACTGGAAATGTGTATTTCCAGTACACCCCCTATCAAGGGGCACCTGTCAATACCTATACTTTGTTTGGTATCGATGGATTAGGCAACGTAGACTCCATCACGAGCCGCCCCGCAAGCTTTACCAATATGCTTTTGGCTGATTCCGTGGCTGCTCACTACCAAAAATTCTTTATCGGATTCCCTATCACGTGTGGCGCTACAAGAAGCACCAATATCATGATAAAATCCAATGTAGTGAGTGGAACTACAGGGATAAAAGAATATTCATTATCTGATTTCATTCACGTATATCCGACATTAACAACGGGTACCGTGAACATCACGACTGATCTCACCATCAAAGATATCAAAGTCTATACCACGCTTGGTCAATTAGTTCTGACTACGAGAAATAAAAGTTTTGATATCCCAAATCGAGGACTGTACTTGGTATCGATTTCTACCGATAAAGGTTCGATTACCCAAAAGGTTGTGGTTCAGTAAAAAAATATTTTAAAAACCCAGAGTATTTCTCTGGGCTTTTTTTATTGGTTGGAAATCATATTTTTTATGGAGTCACAACTGGTCTCCATTGATTATCTGGAGCAGATTGACATACATAAAATCTCCCACTATAATATATCATTGTTCCCTCATGTCATATGCATGATGTCCATGGTGATACAGTCAATATAGCTGTTGAATATTGATCAAGCTTTATACCTCAAGCTACTTCTAGTTTTTCAGTGGGAGTATCTGTTCCGATCCCTACCAATCATCATGTATTTATTATTATTCTTGCAGTAGCAAAATTTCACGCATATATCCCAATAGGTCCACTAGGACTTGCTAT
>JAHFJL010000064.1 GCA_023245855.1 bacterium | reverse complement strand
AACATGTTATGCTGATGATGATTATTAATGAATTCCTGCTAAAATGATAGAAGTATTGAAACGAGGTACTACGCAATAGTAGAATTCAAAATGGTTTTGAGACAGCTTGCTCATCCTGAGTGGCGAATAAATGGTTAGGATTTAGAGTCTTTTTGTATCCTCTTAAAATTCGAGGTAAAATCAAATTTTCTAAATCTTACAAAAAAATCGCGGATGCAATCACATGTAAAATATAATATTAGCTCCATTATTTATTTTAAAATTTTGGGGTAAAAATGCATCTCGAAGCTCTTTTTCAAAAGTTGATGTCTCTTAACATCAATCCAGATGAAATCGAGAATAAACGATATGCAAAAGCTTTCATTATCTTATTTGCTATAGTCGAAATGCTAAGCAAAGAAATCGTCTCTCTGAAAGCAGAAATCCAGATGCTTCGCGATGAGAACAACTTGCTTAAGGGTGAACAAACCAAACCTAATATTCGTGGTTCTAAAAAAAAAGATGATATCTCTTCTGAGGATGAAAGGAATCAAAGGAAACCTCAAAAAGACAGGAAAAATAATACAAGAATAGATAAAATAGAGATCCATCGTGCTGAAACTTGTAAAGTTGATAGGTCTACTTTGCCTGAAGATGCTATTTTTAAAGGTTATAGCCCCGTAGTCATTAGAGACATTATTGTGAAACCTTGGAATACCAAGTACTTTAAAGAGCATTTTTATTCTCCTTCTGAAGGTAAGACATACAGCGGTAAATTGCCAGATAGCGTAAAAGGAGAATTTGGAGCTAAACTGATAACCTTCATACTTACACTTTACCATGTTGCCAATGTTTCAGAACCTAAAATCCATGAGTGTCTGAAAAGTATAGGTATTTTGATATCCAAGTCAAAAATTTCCCGAATAATAACTGAGAATAACGATTTTTTCCATGAAGAGAAAGCTGAGATTTTTCAAGCAGGTCTAAATTCTACGGATTATCAGCAGATAGATGATACAAGTGCAAGAGTAAACGGCACTAACTGCTATACTCAGATAATTTGCAATCAATACTATACTGCTTATTTCACGGTTCCTAACAAGAATCGAGAAACGATTTTGGATATACTACTATGTGGAAATGAAAAAACATATCTCTTCAATGAAGAAGCATTTGAGCTGATGGAGACGTTTAATGTTTCCAAGATATGGATTGAAAGACTCTCTTCTTTGAAGGACGAAATATACAACAAAGAGGAAATGAGTCGAAAAATGGATTACTTCTTTCCGCCTGGTAGATATAAAACAACCAGGATGAGAGTTCTTGAAGCTTGTTCTATTGCGTCATATCATCAAATGACAAACATACCTGTTGTAAATATTCTATTAAGTGATGATGCTCCTCAATTCCGGAAACTTACTTATCAACACGCTTATTGTTGGATTCATGATGGGAGGAACTACAAGAAGCTACGACCTTTAGTACCTTATTATCAACAGAAACTGAGAGCTTTTCTGGATAAATATTGGGATTATTATGGAAAACTATGTGAGTTTAAGATAAAACCAGATTTAGAGGTAGCAAAGCAGTTAGATGCTGAGTTTGACCAATTGTTTTCGACCATAACAAGATATGATCATCTCGATGAGAGAATCAGTAAGACCAGAGAGAAGAAGAAAAGTCTGTTAAAGGTATTAACAGCACCAGAGATACCTTTACATAATAATGCAGCAGAGTTAGCCGCAAGAGCAAAAGTAAGAAAAAGAGATGTAAGCCTTCAAACAGTGACAGAGAAAGGGACAAAAGCTAACGATACATTCATGTCAATTATTCAGACAGCGAAAAAATTGAGTGTTAGTGCATACGATTACATTCATGATAGAATCAGCAATAAATTTGAGATGACATCTCTGGCTCAACTAATCAGAGAAAAAAGTACATTGAATTGAAAATCAAGGTTTCCGCTTAACTTGAAGAGGATACGATATTTTAGTTTTCTGTCATTCGAACCCTGAGATCATCACTGACCACATAACAAGTCTTAATGAACATATTTCAGGTCTCAATGAACATATAGCGGGTCTCAATGAACATATAGCGGGTCTCAATGAACATATAGCGGGCCTCAATAAACATGTCGAGAGTCTTGAGTCCGAATTGAATGATGCCAAAGAAGAAATTCGAAATCTAAAGGCTCTTTTGAATCAGAACAGTCAAAATAGCAATAAACCACCTTCTACTGATTCTTTTGTCAAGAAGAAGACTAAGAATGATGAAAAGAAGAGTGATAGACTTCCTGGAGGTCAGAAAGGACATCCTGGCTCTACACTAAAGGTTTTTGATTCCCCTCATGAAATCGTTAATCACTGCCTCTGTAACTGTAAGTATTGCGGTCATAGCTTATTTCAGACTGAAGTAAAATATTATGAGAAACGGCAGGTAGTTGACATTCCTGCCCTAAATTACATAGTTATTGAGCATCGCAGTGAGATCAAGAAATGCCCTTACTGCGGTCTTATAAACAAGGCTAATTTTCCAGACAATATAACGAAACCAGTTCAATATGGTCCGAGAGCTTTCTCAGTTGCTGTTTATCTGCGGAATTTTCAATTAATACCTTATGGGCGAATCTCAAGAGCTTTCAAGGACCTTTTTGGATTGACAATGAGCCCAGCTACGGTTAAGAGTGCAGAAAACAAGTGTTTTCATAATATAAAGGAAGTAACGGATCAAATAAAGAAGCGATTGATCAAAGAAGATGTCATCCATTGTGATGAAACAGGAATGAGAGTGGATGGACATAATGATTGGTGTCATGTTGCTTCAACGGATAAATTGACCTACTATTTCCATCATAGAAGTAGAGGATCAGAAGCCATGAATGATGAAATATTAACAGAATATAGGGGGATAGTTGTTCATGACTTCTGGAGTTCCTACTTCAAATATCCAATGTGTAAACACGCGATGTGCAACGCACATCTTAGAAGAGAACTTAAAGGAGTCCATGAAAACTTAAAACAAGATTGGGCTCAAGAAATGAGTGAATTTCTTGCAGGATCTAAAAAATATATAGATGAGGTAAAGAAACAGGGAAATAAAATGGAGGGAGAAGAAGTTGAAGCACTAAAAAAAAGATATGATAGAATCATAATGAAAGGGATTATGGAAAATCCTCCACCATTAATGCCGGGAAGTCGAAAAGGAAAGAGAGGAAGACCTAAACAAAGTAAAGCAAAGAATCTACTAGACAGATTCATAAAATTCAAAGAGGAAATTTTGAGGTTTACTACTGACTTGAGAGTGCCTTTCGAAAACAATCAAGCGGAAAGAGATCTGAGGATGGTAAGGGTTCAACAAAAGATCTCGGGAACTTTTAGAACACCACAAGGAGCGGATGCTTTCTGTAGGAACAGGGGATACATCTCTACAATAATGAAAAATATGATGTCTGTGATAGACTCGCTTTTTGCAGCGCTTAAAGGTGAGCCACCAATACCTGACTGATTACTTTTTTTTAGATATACGCTGAATTTTTACGTTTTTTGTATCTATGTACATAACTGGCTTCAAATCCCTTATGTCACCGTCAAAAAAAAGTAGTTGATATATATTAAATTAAAGAGATAAATATATAACCATATTGAACATTAAATAACTAAGAATCAGTTTTGGAGAAAAGCCACCTTTGAGATGATAGTAAATGGATCAACTAGAAACAATCTT
>JAHFJL010000029.1:7127-13592 GCA_023245855.1 bacterium | reverse complement strand
GCTCCTGATTCCCGTTTCAAAATATCAATTAATATATCAGAACCTCAAAACGTCTGTATTTATATTTCAAAAGACATCGATGTATTTTACGAGTGTAATCCTATCTTCCGTCAAAGTACCTGTCTTATCCGTACAGAGGATATCCATACTTCAGAAATCAGGGATAGAATTCAATCTTTTGACTATAGCTCATTTGGCAGCCATTTTAGTCGATCACTTGGCCATATTAATGCTCATGATCACAGGCAAAAGCTCAGGAGTAATCCCTACTGCAACGGCTAATGAGAAGATGATAGACTGCAATATATCTTTATGGTTGATAGCATTGATAAGAAAAATAGCCACTACAATAAAGATAATGACTTTTACAACCAAATAGCCAAAATTTTTGATTCATACTTCAAAAGCCGTAAGCGATAATGGTCTGATAAGTTGTTGAGCTATCTTTCCATATTCGGTAGCTACTCATGTCCCTATCACAAGAAATCTAGCAAATCAAGAAATGACATGAGTTCAAGAAAACACAAGAATGGCCTTATCCTGACCATCAACCATTTTTTCTACAGGAAAACTTTCTCCCGTTAATGAGGATTCATTGATATACAGATCATCCGCTTCGACAAGTCTGCCATCAGCAGGAACGATATCACCAGCAGCAAGTAGTACAATGTCACCAGGGACGATATTTTTAGTTATAATCTCAATTTCTTTGTCATCTCTCAATACCGTACATTTGATTGCAATCTTTTTGAGGATATCTTCTACGGCTTTGCTCGATTTATTCTCCTGATAATAATTTAAGATAACACTTAAAAATATCATTAATACGATGATGATAGAATTTTTATGTTCTCAAGTCAGTGAAGAAATACCAGCGCATACCAACAAGATGATAATCAATGGACTTTTGAAGTACGAAATGAATTTGAAGAATCAGTTAAGTTTTTTAGCCTGAATTACAGTATTATATCAATAAATATGTATCCTTTTTGTTGCTTCAATTTGAGATAACCCCTTTGCATGAGTATGCAATTGAGCATAAAGTTCTTTAAGAGAAATTGTGTTTTGATTTTCTATCATAGAAGAAAATATTGTTGCATAAATAACTATTTATTTACCAAGTTTTAAAATTTTCTCATCTCTTCATTGCACCATAGTATCAGTACCTCCTCATTTAATGCCAAGTTCTTCAGCTAGTTTTTTAGCAGAAGTTCATTTTTTAGTCAACAAGAGAAATCCACCGTCAGTATTGTAAATCAAAACATTATTATCAGGAAATAATCCTTTTGCATGGAACGAAACGTTTTTGAAATTCAGATCAGATGATAATTTGATTATCTTTTCAAAATATTGATCAGAAGTGAAGTCATTGGATTGTAAGGCTTGTATGATCACTTTAGCTTCCAAAGATTCAAGGAGAGATTTTATTTCATCATATTCTTTAAGAGTCTTATCAAGTTTATCAGCAAGCTGAGTAGCGGTTTTGATTCATAATTTTTCTACCGTAGCATCTAATATATTTTGCATTTCACGGATTTTCAAAGCAACTTTTGGTCAAGTGACTGCAGTAATTCTCTTGACTCCAGAAGCCACCGCTTCCTGTCAAGTGATAGTAAAGCAACCGATATCTTTGGTATTGGATACATGAGTTCATCAGCACAATTCAATAGAAATATTTTCATATTCATTACTTGTCCTCGAAGGAGGATTCATCATTCATCATTCATTTTTAATTTGAACGACTCTTACTGTCGTTCAGTACTTATCTTCGAAAAACGCTTTAGCTCACATTTTGATAGCTTCATCATACGAAGTTTCTTTGGTCTCTACCGTATATGCATCATAGATAAGCTGATTGATATTTTTTTCTATCTCATGGATCTCTTCTGGACTCAAAATCCTATCGGTATTGAAATCGAATCTGAGATAATCTTCATCTACGAGCGATCATGCTTGTTTTGTCGTTTTAAAGATTTTTGCCAATTCAGCATGAAGCAGATGCGTAGCGGTATGTGCACGCATCTTAGCATATCTTTGAGATTGTTCTACAATCAATTTCATTATCAAATCCCTATATAATAAAATTATTTAATTATTTAACAGATTCAGAAAGATCAGTTCAAGAAACAACGAGAGCGGTTCATGTAGAGATATCTGATGAAGTGATATCTCATGTTGCAGTTCATGAAACAACATCTCATGAAGTTACATCTCATGTTCAAACAGAATCATTTTTACTGCCTCAAAGATATAATACGGAAATAAGCGCTGTAGAAAGAAGGAATACTGCCAAGATAATGATGATAAAGAATTTTAGGATACTTTTGCGTGCTGCCATTTGAATATAAAATAATAAATAAAAAAATCGTATCAAGGGTATGGTTTTAATATATGTTTTCAAGAATAAACACCTATCATGCTAAGATCTTTTTTGTCTTTGCATTCAATTCGATGCCCAGATCATCCAATTGGTTTTGATCGACAAATCCTGGTGCTCACATCATTACATCCTGTGCTCTGCCTGATTTAGGAAATGCATATACTTCTCTGATATTCTCCTCATCTTTGAGGATCATCAGCAATCTATCAAACCCGATAGCGAATCATCCATGGGGTGGTGGACCAAATTGAAATGCCTCATACATAGCTCCGAACTTCTGTTTGATTTCCTCCTCTCCTCTACCTACCATTTTAAATGTTTCAAGAAGCAATTCCGGATCGTGATTGCGGATAGATCAAGAAAGAATCTCATATCCATTGCAAGAAAGATCATACTGTTCAGAATAGATTTCTAGCCTATCAGGATTTTTTAGTGCTTCAGCTCATCATTTTACGATAGAAAATGGATTATGACAGAAATCTAATTTACCGGTATCATCCAATTCGAATAATGGGAAATCCTCTATTCGACAGAACGCTAGATCATCTTTATCGAGAGTAAGATAGGTATCTCTGATATATATTCTCAATCTTCCAAGAGATTTAGTCACCGTATCATAGGTATCTGCTACAAACAATACCGTATCCCCCTCCTTAGCTCATGTCTTAGCTTTGATAGTTTCGATGTCTTCAGGGCTAAGGAATTTTGCAATAGGACCCTTGACTCATTCTGCATCAAAACAGATATAAGCAAGTCCTTTTGCTCCATTCTTTTTGACTTCCTCAGTCAATGCATCAGCTTCTTTCCTGCTCAATATCTTATGTTCAAATTTCATTGCTTTGATAGTTCATTTGTTAGCAACAGTATCTTTGAAAACCGTAAATCCTGAATTAGCAAAGTCTTGCGTCATTTCAACAAGCGGCATGCCGAATCTAAGATCAGGTTTATCGCTTCCATATTGGTCCACGGCTTCTCTATGTTTGAGTCTTTTGAAAGCTACAATTATCTTCTTATGCGGAGATAAGGTTGGGATAAGAGAATTAAGATATCATTCAACGACAGAATATACATCTTCCTGATTGATAAACGACATTTCGCAATCAATCTGATAAAATTCACATGAATGCCTATCTGCTCTAGGATCTTCATCACGAAAACAAGGAGCAATCTGAAAATATTTATCGATGCCTCACACCATAAGCAATTGTTTATATTGTTGAGGAGCCTGCGGTAACGCATAAAATTGTCCTGGATTGATTCTTGAAGGAACGAGATAATCTCTTGCGCCTTCTGGTGAAGAAACCGTAAAAATAGGAGTCTGGACATCTACAAATCATTTGTCACTGAACCGATTTCTGGTAAAAGTGAGCATCTTCGATCTAAACAATACATTATCCAAAATTTTTCTTCTTCTCAGATCCAGATATCTATGTTTAAATCTATTTTCTTCACTAGTATTGGGTTCCTCGACAATAGAAAATGGAAGAAGTTTAGCTTTGGTAAGCACTTTTACTTCAAGTGCATTGATTTCTATCGCCCCGGTTGCCATATCTTTATTGATCATAGCATCAGGTCTTGCAACGACTTCTCAGATAATCTGAACAACATATTCGGATTTAACTTCCGGAAATTCTATCTTAGACTTTGCAGGATCATGAGTGATTTGAGTGATTCCATATCTATCACGAAGATCGATAAAGGTCATTCCTCATAGATTTCTGACTTTATTGACTCGTCAGCAAAGAGTAACTTGTTTTCATGCTTGTTGAGCTGTAAGTTCTCAGCAGGTGTGCGTACGATACATAAAAAATTAATAATTAATAATTAAAAATTAATAATTACCCGTATATGTACACAAATACTCTTTTTTATCAAGAAATTTATTAACTGATTTTAATCCGAGATTAGATTGATACATCACCAAACGAAGCATCAAAATGTTTTTTATCTTTTGAGAAAAACGTGATGCTCATATTGTATATACCATAGGAGATAAAAAAAGCAGATAAGACATCGATAGAATAATGGAGATGCCCAAGCAATACGATAGTCGCAAAAAATAAGGTAACAGCAAGAGTTAGATATCTAAGATATCTGTTTTTCCAAAATATGAGAGCCATAAGAAACGGCAATCCCGTATGTCCAGAAAAAAAGAGGTCACCGGTAAACGAAAAATGACTAAATATGCTAAAAAATATTACAGTAGTATCTACAGGAGCAACAATAGGATAAGGTCAAATATGAGTCAAAACGATAAACATACATCTTATGATTACAAACAATGCTATAGATTTCACAATATAAGGCATTTGAAAAGGATTTTTCAAACAATAAATCAGCACGCCAAATAACAATAGCATAGTACTATAAATAAACAATACATCTACATCAAAAGCCCTCGTATTACTAAGAATGATATCCGTCACATAATTACTTTGTCTGATAGAAGCGTAGTTACCAGCATAGAAATTAATGATAAGACTTAAGGATAGCATCAAAAGAGCAAAAAAAGCGAGTCTAAGCGCTGATTTATCAGCAAAGAATTTTTTATACATAAGAATAAGATTTTTCATTGTAATAAGTTATGTGTTGATAAAAAACGATCAGATTTACCTGTTATATTTTTCTTATATGTTCAGCAATCTCTGAAGTACCGATTCTTAATTCTAATTTTTTGATGTTCTTTTGATAGACAGAATCATTTCAGTTAAAGAGCTCTTTCATGAATTCAATCAGTTTTTTGATATCTTTTTGATAAACACCTACATTATTTTGGACTATGAATTCTACATTTCATTTTTCTTGTTCCCACATATAAGTATGGATAAGCGGTATTTTATCCAGCATAAGAATTTCAAAAATACCAGCTGGTCATCATTTAGTAACAACAACATCGGAGATATTTATCAAATCATAAACAAAATCTATGAATCCATATATTTTGAGATGAAGATGAGGATTCTCTTTTTGTATTTTCTCTGCTGCAGCCAATAAACGAATATTTCTTCAACATACAATAGCTATATATGCATCAATATTTATTTTACTAAGATGTTTTAAAAAAAGTTCCCCTTTTGGGAATCAATCTCCAGATCATAAAAGCAATATGACCTTTTTATCAAGCAGAAATCATAATCTCTTTTTAATATTTTCTGTTTCCATCGGAGAGATTTTTGTTGCAAACTTTTCATCTATGATAGCAGGGAATACAGTAATATTATTTTCCGGTATTCAATTTTCGAGTGCATAAGCTTTCATTGAATCGCTATACACCATATATTCCATATTTTTTTCAAGAAATCGCAATCTAGATGTAGTAAATGGGTCAGTAACAACAGTAATTATAGGGATATTCAATTTCAATATCTTGAGAATTTTCAGCAATGGCCTAATAAGAAAAAAATGAAACACTACAATCTTATCCGGACGTTCTTGTTGAATGAGTTTTTTGAGATGTGACATAAGAGAAATTGAGAGCGTAAGCTGGCTTATTTTTGCACCTAAATATGATTTATTGATAAGATAAAGAAACTCGTAAGCTAGCTTTGCATATGATTTTGATTGTGCCTGAGCATATCCATCCAAAACAATATTTTTAACAATAGAATCAAAATTTTTAAATCAATCAACAAGTACAACATCTATCGTATCAGAATGATTTTTTTGAAAATATTTTTCTACAGCCTTTGCTGTAGATGCATGACCACCACCCGTCATAAGATAAAAGAAGAGATATTTCTGTTTCATGAGCACTATTGAATAAAGGAAAAAGACTACGACTAGAATAATTTTATCTCATATCATTTCAACAAGATTTATGATATTCAACCAGAGGGTATCATGTGCTGCAAAAAAATATTTCTGATTGATTTTGATATATGAATACCTATCAACTATGCACTTTATACTAAGGATAAAAGATGAGCATTAAAAGAAAAATTTCAAACATAGTTTATCAGATATATATTATCTGTCTTTATATTCCCATCTATGTACAGCTCGGATGGCTATGTTTAAAGTATAAAAAGAATCCTTCCATTCTCTGGAAAGTAAACCCATCCTTTCCTTATGGAGGATTAATCTGT
>JAHFJL010000029.1:0-7117 GCA_023245855.1 bacterium | reverse complement strand
TGTACTAAATCCCACATTTTTGAAAAATTCCAACAACAGAAAAAAAATAATGTTTTTTTTATAAAAACACTGTATATATCTGCCACAGACACCTTACAACAAAAATTTAAGAATACAAAAACATTTATAAAAACACATAAACTGCACTACCCTCTTATTATGAAACCCGATGATGGGATAGGTGGCATAGGTTTGCAATTTATCGAGAACGAAAAAAAATTAGAAGATACGCTCAATCGCATAAAAAAGGATTATATCCTACAAGAATATATCTCATGGCCTTGCGAGCTTTCTGTTTTTTTCATCAAAAATCCTCATAAAAAATATTGAAAGATACGGTCGATTACAAAAAGATATACTATCAAAAAAGATAATGAACCTGAATTGATCATCCCGAGTAGGAAAATCATATGTACAGATGAAAGTCATCTTATAACGCCGGCTCTAGAAAAAGTATTTAATGCCATTTCCGACGTAAAATGATTTTATTTTGGAAGATTTGATATACGTGTAAAAGATATGGATACATTTTCTCAATGAAAAGATTTCGTTATTCTAGAGATAAACGTAGGTGCGCATAGTGTCGCTTTACATGCTTTTGATGCAAAATACAGTTGGATTCAAAGATACAAGATATTTTTCGATCAATTTAAATTCGCTTTTGAAATCGCTAGCAAAAATACTGAGATTCTATCAGGATATCCACATCAAAATATGAGAGATTTCTTAAGATGATTTGTAGATATTTTTAAAAACGTATAAAAAAAATGAAAAAACTTCATATAGCGATAATGTGTGATAGCATCGATACCATCGTATGATGATCATATATTTCTGCGCAAAGATTTGCAAAATGATTGACTGACCTATGACATCATATCATATGGTGTACTTCTTCTTTTATTGAACAATCAAAAAAAAAGGAATTCTGATATGCAACACTATACGAATTTGCTAGCCTCTTTCCGATAGGACCTCAAAAAGTACGTTTTGCATATCCAAAAGTTTCTCAACTCACATCGATCTTTCAAAAAGAGCATATAGATATTATCTATAATATTCATCCTGGATATCTTTGATGGCAAGCGCATCGTGCAGGCAAATTGCTCAATATCACAGTCATACATCATTCTCACGTACAACCAGACAATATACTACCGCATGCACCGCATCGATTAGAAAAAAGAATATATAAGCTGCTTGCTCGATTTTACAGAAAATGAAATGGCGTTATCTTTCCCACAGAATTTGGAAAAAAAGAATTCGATGGATATAAGCTTGAGAAAAAGAAAATTGTTATTAGTAATGGAGTGAATACGGATATTTTTATGCCTCCGAAGAGCAAACCGAAAGATAAATTCAATATCCTCTATACATGAAGATTGGATAAAGAAAAAAATATCAGAGTATTATTAGATGCTTTATATCTCCTCAAAAAACAAGATAGACTGACATCGAATATTCATTGCAAGATCCGTGGTGATTGAAGTGAAGAAAAGAGATTACGTCAACTTACCAAATCCTATAGCTTGCAAGATACTGTGAGTTTCATAGAAAAGACACCTGATCAAAAAAGTTTTGTAAATCTCTATCAAGAATGTTCTGTATTTGTACTTCCTTCTTTATGTGAATTGGAAAGTATGGTCACATTGGAAGCTATGGCCTGTGGATGCGCTATCTTGATTGCAGACAGTCCAAAGAGCGCTGCAAAAAATTTTGTTAAAGAGAACGGTTATACATTTAATTTGGACACTCCTGAAGATCTGGCAGATAAAATATCATGGTTAGCGACCCATCCGGATGTACTTGGAACCATGCAGAAAAAAAGCATAGAAAATATCCAATCATTCGCCTTTAACGAAAGCATCAAAAAATTAGAATCATTTTTTATTTCGTTTCTTTAAGGTATCCTTATGGACATCCAGCATATTACAGCATTATTATTGCAGTACAAATATATTATCATGTTTTTTCTTATGCTTTTAGAATGACCGATATTGGCATTTTTATGCGCTTTTCTTGCAGCAAAATGATATTTTAATTTTGGCATTGTATATATGTTATCGCTTTTATGAGACATCATTCCAGATACAATCTGGTATTGGATAGGAAGATTAGGAAGAAGCATTGGAAGAAAACAGATAGAAATCATAGAAAAAAAGAGGAACATCATTTCAAAAACATTATTGCATCTCTTTGTGCCCATTTATAACGCAATCTCTAAAAAGATCAATAAACTTGAAGAAAAAGCCGTTTTTTGACGTATTCATGATCATGCGAATAAACGTTTTTTTCTTTCGCTTTTTGTCATCAAGGTAACACCACCGCTTTCTGTTCCTGGACATTTTTCATTCGGATTTTTAAAAATCCCTTTCTTTAAATTTCTCCTACAAACGACATTGATAACATTTTTTTTTGAGTCCATATTTCTCAACCTATGATACTTCAGCGGAATTTCAGTCAACACCTTTCAGAATAAATTTGATATGATCACTACGATAATTTCTTGAATAGGGATATGAGCTATTGCACTTTTGATCTGATTTTTTATCATAAAAAAATTCAGAAGCCTTTCAAAAAAACTCAAATAAAATTATTTTTGAATTTTATTATAACAACTAGTTCTAAGTTCTCCATTTACTTTTCGCTGATAACAATGCGATGATGTTTTACCGATATAACTGAAAGACCCTTTATCTTGAGATCTGGAAAGTGTAAATGCATCTTCATTTCCTCAGGGAGTTCAATCAAAATTAAGGACAATCACGACAGGATATTCACGGATATTTTGTACTTTAAAATCGACTATTTTCATATAAAGAGTCGCATCAAGTCAAGGATCAGAAACAAAGGTCCCATCAATTGTAGCATTATAGAAACTCTTATAATAAATAGAATGAGCCCTCATTTTATGGATAGCTAATGCCATATTAGTAAGCACACCCTGATAAAAAGCGGTTGCAACACCACAGATTCATCATCCATAGACAAGTTGGATGGTGGCTCCAATGGTTGCATATCCTCGCATAAAAGGTGCACTTTCATAAGCAGAATATTCATGAGTTACACTAAAAATCTCATTGGGCATGATCAATCTTACATTGCCTATATTATTGAATGCTGTCTTGATATTATATCTCCTATATTCCGGATCATTATTTATTCTCGATCTTCGAGAAACCAGTGTATATCAAAGATCGCTGAGATCTTGTTGATTTTTAAAAAGAAAAACAGTTCATAGATTCTGATATTCCTGTGAAGTGATGTTGATATCAGTGAAATCAAGATACGTACCAAATTTTTTAAGCTGATCAAAACCGCTTTGAAACAACGACAATTTTTGTTCTAAGAGAACGTCAAGATTGTCCTTTTTTGCAATATTTTTAACGATATTAAAATCTCAAGAATTCAGGATGATAGCATTATTGCCTTCATGCGCATAAGGTTGAGTATTGAAAGAAGTATATCTCTTATCCATTAAAAACTGAACAAAAGAAATTCTCATTTTTTGATAAAATGCATCAAAAGTAATGCTTTCGTTCAAAAAACGGACAATGCTATCATGAGGAAAAGCAAAAAAAGCAGCAATACCCGTACCCGTAGAAATATCCTGACTAGCAGCATGCTGCAAGAGATCACTTTGATTAAAACTAATAAGAGGTTGAACATGTTGAGCTACAAATGGGATATTATTGAGTGCATCGTTTACCCGATAGATATGTTCTAGGCTTTGTGATTGGGAAGAATATCAATTATATCCATAATATTGCGCTTCAGTAACACTAAAAAATCATGCTCATACAAGCAATAATAGTATCACAATCGACATCAGTAATGGTGTTGCTTTCATATCTACCAAAAGAGAAATAAATATTCAAGGTACCATGGGGATAGTACAATTATATCCCATAAGTGGAAATTTGTCAAATATTCAAAATTATAAAAAAAACCCGCCTAGACGGGTTAATAGCATCAACTATTTTTTTATCATCGATATCCTGCTTGATAACAGCTAACTACAGATTTGCCATTAGCATCCCGAGTATAACAATTTTTCTTTTTTCCTATATACGTAATCGATCCACGATCTTCTTTTTTACTCAAAACAAACATTTCTTCACTACCACCCACGCTTCCATCAGCATTCATGATTAGAATAACCGGATAAGAACGGATATTTTTAAATACAAAATCCTTCTTACTGCCAGGCAAAGCATATACAGCTGCATCCAAACCAGGAATCCAGTAGGTCTGTCCATTAAGATCCTCTTCCTTGTATAAATTTTTATAGGTTATGGAATGATTATATCTTGTTTCGATTTCAAAAGCTTTATTAGGAAGGATAAGAGCATTGATACCTCAAGCCGCAGCACAGATACCTCAACCTACTACTTTTTGCACTTTCCCTCACATGATAGCCCATCAATATCCAAAACCACGTTTATAATCCTTGATAGTAGGATTAGGGGCAGCCTCATCCATAAAAGAAAATTTTTGATTGGGATTCAAGACTCTTACGTTTCCGATGTTCCAGTAAGAGATCATGATATTCTCTTTTCTTCGATCATTATTTGTTCTTGTCCTGTAGGAACTTACGACATATCAAAGATCTGTAAGATCCTGTTGATTTTTGAATAAATACACTTTTTTTAATTTCATCATATTGTCCCCCGTAAAGGAAATATAATTTTTTATAAAATCAGCTATATTATGACCAAGAGAATGTTCCTGAAGTTTTTTCTCTAAAAGGACATCCAAATCATCCTTAAGATCAAGTGTTTTATTGAGCATATAGTCAGGATAATCAGGATACGTAAGCGATCATGTAAGATGCATAGTATCATTTCCTGGCCCAAACGGAACGGTAACAAAATGATTAAAACTTTTTTCAATCAATTTTTGCAGCACCTGAATCCTTAAATCGTGATATTGAGATGCCGGATCTCATTGATCTCACTGATTTCATTGGAAAAATCCAATCGCAATAGCAATCGGGAAAAGGGAACAAAGGGAAACTCCCACTATTCAAAAAATAATTTTTTTTACTGAAGCATTCATAATACATATAAGTAAATAATAAAAAGTTTATTGCTGATCTTTTTTGACATAAAATTTTTTATTCACGAGATTCATCAAAGAAGGGATATAGAGCAGATTAATGAAGAACGAAACGATCAATCCTCAAATAAAAGCGATAGCCATAGATCAAAAGAGTTCGTCTTTGAGAGCTAATATAAGCAATCCGATAATAGTCACCGCTTTGGTCAAAAAGATAGGAATGAATCTTTCTGCAATGCTTTGCTGGAAACTATCGACGACAGACAATCATTTTTCATGATAATAGTATTTAAAATCCTCTAGATGGATCAACGCTTGATTGACTCACACTCCCATGACTCAGAAGATTCCTATCATTGCCGGAAAAGTCATATCATATCAGGTCAATGCAAGAATAAGGATAGTTCCTCATATAGAGATGAACACACTGGAAACGATAACAAGAGCGAACTTCAGATTATTAAATTGGATGACCAGTACGAGAATCATCAGGATAATTCAGATCATCATTGCAGTTCAGAGATCCTGCATGCTTTTAGCTTGTGAAGCGATATCTCCTCCGCTCGTATATTGCAACCCCGGAAGCAAGGGATGCTGAGCAATGATTGCATCAATCGCTTTCGTGATATCACTGAGCGCAACGCTATTTTCTTTATCCGCTTGGACGGTAATGTTTCTGCTTCCATCCTGCCTTGTGATTGAATTGATCTCAGGCTGAAGTTGTTTTTGTATGACAATCTGATCCAAAGATATTTTGCCGATCTTGGTTTGCTCTATAGGCGCATCCGTAACCAAAAACGCATTAAGCGAGAGTGAATCGGATCAAAATTCAGAAAAGTTTTTGATAGTAACGCCATTGGATTCATAATCGGAGTTCTTGAGAGCTATCATATCCATTACTGAAGACATGCTCGTAATTCACAGTTCTTTGGCCTTATTCTCATCTAAAACATATACAATTTTTCCATTAGAATATTCGATAGAGGTTCAGACGTTATAAGCTCCAGGAATTTTTTTTATATCAGGAAGGATGCTCTGGATATAATCATTGATTTTTTGATAATCATCACCAACGATACTGAAAGTGATAGGCTTACCTCATCATCCTCAGGCTTGAGTCGTAAAGACGGTGATATCTTGCAAAAAAGCATATTTTTGTTTGAGTGCAGCAATAAGTTCCTTTTGCATCTTTTCAACCATCTGGAACGATTTTATATTTCTTTTGGTGGTATCTACTAATCTTATAGTAAATGAACTGACATTATTTCACGCTCCTCCTCATCATTGCAGAGAATATCATTGTCAAAGGTCGATAGAGATATCTTTTACCACGCCGGACAAGACCGTTTGAAAATATTTCAATGTTGCCTGAGCGATTTGTGAAGTATCTTGCTGATTCTCTTGGAGACTGATTCACGGAGCATATTTGATATTCATCCAAATATTATTGGAATCGACATTGCCCATGAAGGTGAACTTTACGATACCCATAGGCACCAAAGAGAGCGCTCCGACAAAAAATGCGATGAATCAGAAGACAATCAATCTGGATCATCGTCTGCTTGCATTGTTACGATGATACCGATCAGCGAATTTACGTCCTGTCTCTTCCAAAAAATTCAGCGAAGAAGTTGAAGTATATTCGACTCAGGATTTAAAAAATCGCAAAGCAAGCACCGGCAAGATAATCATAGTCACCAAGAGTGAAATAGCGAGATTAGAGATGATGGTGACCGGCATAGATCTGATATATTCACCGATAATCCCGGTCAGTCAGAAATACAACGGTACAAAAATAGCTATGGTCGTAGATGTTCAGAAAATAAGCGCCCTTCAATAATTCTTAAGCGAATCCTGGATTGCTAACCAGATATTGCCATCATATTTTTGGAGTCAGACAACTATTCACTGCGTGATTACGATCAGATTATCAATCATGATTCACAACACCAGAATCAATGCAAACGAAACGATATTATTGAAACTATATCAGATGCCTTTGAGATAAATGAAATTGCTGAGATATACGATAAGAAATGAAATCAGGATCAACATCGAC
>JAHFJL010000004.1:43153-47496 GCA_023245855.1 bacterium | reverse complement strand
TTTTATGTCCTTTACTCTCTTCACTGTATACATAGGTATTAACCTTACTATCAATATTTGTTTTTTTGTCCTTTATTATTACTCCTTCTTTTTTCTCTATCTTTCTAGCGATTCCATTTTTTGCGTTTGTCAGCATCAAATTCTCTGGAGCGTTGCTATAATCAGTAAAAAATTGGTCAATCCTTTTTGCTCCTGTATTTTTTGTGACTATTCAATTTTCATCTACATATTTTGCGATAAATGATAACGTTGCGGTTTCTGGGTTTTTTGTACCATCTGTTTTAACGCCATCTGTTTTAGTATTGTCTGTTTTATTCCCTATTGGTTCATTTGTTGTTCTGGTTAATACTGTATTGAGTACCCATCATTCATTATTATTGCCTTTTACTTTAATGTATTCTGATACATCGAATGCATCTTGATCTACACCAATCATTTCTTTTGTAAGACCTAGCTCTGAAGCCTTTTTTTTTGGTGGCAATCATTTTTCATCTAAGTCTGCAGTTACTAATGTATTATTTTCTAATAATATTGGTGCTGTTCAATCCTCATATCTGAGAAATGCTCAATTTTCATTTGAAATATTGTATGCTATTGTTTTATTTGCTTCTGTTGCTTCTGTTTCTTCTGGTTTCTCTTTTGCTTTTGGTTTTTCTATTTTACCCTTGATCAAATTATTTTCTGCTATTGTGGATGCTAAATCCTTGCTTCTGCTTCATGCAAAAAGATATGTTGTAAGATATATTCATACATCTTTTTTTGTTTGGATGATACTCCCCAATCTCTCTTTATTGTCTTCGAAATATTCTGAATATGCCGTTTTATTTTTATTATTTCCTTCCGATAATGATCGAATCCTTTTGTTGGAGTCCGCTATTGTTTTTCGGGTATCATCACTACGAATCACATATCAGATAATCTCTTTAAAAATATCGGCTTTTGTTTTGTCCATCCCTGCAACATTGGTTTTTTCTTTGCCATTTACTATGATGATAAAATTACTTAAATCGATTTTTTTTGCGCTATTTGCGGTATCTTCATTGTACATCATGATTCATGCTTTTAGGATCCCTGGATCGAGGTATTCATAATATTTTTCATCTACTCATACAATACCATCTATTGACGAAATAGGACTAGCCTCTTTGAGCTCTGATGCATCAGGTGCTGTATAACGAGCTTCTTCAACTCTATCTTTTCCATCTTTATCTTTTATGTTGTTATAGGGTCGTTTTTTATCTGTATTTTCTTTTTTATCTTCTAATGATTTGCCTATCTTTACTATCGCATCTTTCTCGTTTTGTTCTAGTTTATATTCTTTTGACCATATCTTATCTATTTCTCATCGCATGCTTTTTGGAAACCGATTTTTTAATCCTCATTTACCGAGTCCAAACATCATCATCAAAGCTACGATAGCATTTGAAAATTGTTCAAGAGTACTATGAGCAGCATCTGTCGCTTTTCATTCGTTTATACTTGCTCTGGCATTAAGAATTGTTTGCTGTTGTTCCTTGGGAAGTTTTGCTACTGCTGCTTGAAATTTTGGATATTTGACTAATTTATTGAAATTATTTGTCCTTGTAACTTGATCTATTCCAAAGAGATTAATCTTTTCAGGCGTTACATAGGTAATATAGGTATTCATTAACTTATCTCCTTCTGCGGTTCCCATATAATCAGCCATACTATTTGCATATCAATTTTTAAGGCTTGCTTCTGTTTCATATGCGTCTTCATTTGATATCTCTTTATTTGGTATTTTTTGATCTGTTGCTTTCTTCGCAGGTTGTTTATATGTAATTATTTCGTCCAATATATGTCCAAAATTATCATGCAACTTGTCAGGATTCGCTTTAATATATTTCTCAAAGGATCTATAATTCCCTACTCCATCAAATTGCTGTAATGGATTTGGCTGCGAAAGATCTACCTTTGATATATCAAAATCTTCAGCTTTTCTTTGCTGCATCCTATCTTGAGTTCCAAATGTAATTGTTTTGTCCACTCATTTATCATCTGTATATTTGATCATCCTTGTCCCTACAGGATATTTGTCCTCTTGTGAGGCTAATTTTAGAGATATATTTGATGCTTTTCATTCTGGAACATAAATTTTAATGAGGTCTACAAGGTCATTTACCTGATTTTTCTTTTCGAGATTGATATCTTGATAATTTTCTATTTTTTCTTTTGTTATTGTAGATATATGATCAAAAACCGCATTGAAACTATTTTCATCTTTTGTATCGAAAAAATCTTTAACTAATTCTGGTGTCTTATTCATAATGAGGATATCTCTAGCAATCTCTTTGTCTGAGTTTACTTTTTCTTGGCTTTTCTTTTCCTCTTCCTGCACTTTAATTTTATTGTATTCCAGTACATCTGCCTGTACTTTTTCAGCTTTGTCTCATAAATTAGAAGTAAAAACATTTGATGTTCCAATAGTGTTCCCTTTTATAAGTTCCTGTCCATTATTTATTTCTGGAGTTGTTGTTTCTTTTTTTCCTGTTTGTTCATCTGTTAGTTGTGTTTTTACTTCTTGTTTTGCTATTTTTTTTGTTTCTGCTTGTGTTCATTTTTTTTCATTTATCGTTTTTTCCATATTCGTCACCAATTCTAATTCATCTTTTAATACATCTCCTTTTCCTGCTACTTGGCTGTACGTTGATAAATCAGTTTTGAATGCTTGTATTGCTTCTGTAAAATTTGTTACTGCTTTCTCGTCTGAATCAGTTCGAACTAAATTATTATCCTTTATCTTTTCTTTTAAATTATCATTGATATTGCTTAATATATCATGTCAATTTGTATTAAATTGATCTATAATTTTTTTTTCTATTTTGTTTGTATTACCTTTCTTATCTATATTTTTTTTTAATTTATCTGTAAATCTATCAACAGCTTTTTGATTTTCAGTTGATACGAGACTTCCTTTGATATTCTCTAATTTTTCTATCACTTGCAATTGGTCTCATTCTTGCTTTTTTTCTGGTTCTGTTTTTTTTTCTAATTCTGACAATTGTTCTGATCCTGGCATTTTTATACGTATAAGCGAATAAAATTAAATATCTTTGATCATAGCATCAAGGTCATCTAATGACTTTTGATCACGAATATGCTGTTCTCGTTCGATCTTTTTGAGCTGTTCCAATACCTCTTTTGATTTCTGGAGTTTTTGTTTGGTTTCACTGTTTTGGATTTCGTTTATTGTTTTGGCAAAAATATCTACCAGACTATCGATAGTCTTGTCATCCAAAGCATTCCCATTTACGAGAATCTTTAGTCCCCTAGCAAGTGGCCAGTATCCCATCAATGCATCTAGGATTTTGAGGATATATTCTTTTTTGGACATGATTAAACGACTAAACGATAAAACAAATGAATACCATGTGATTAGTAGTATTATTGTAGCCATAAAAGCTTTAAAATACAAAAAAACTCTGCTTTGGCAGAGTTAATAAGTTGACATATTTGTAATTTATGTCGTAATTAATATTTTTCTTCAGATCTGTTGTCACTCTCTACTGTAAATTTCAGGGATACTTTTGATTTCAAGTCCCATCTTCGTCCCATATTCAGTAATCTTCTGTTCTAAAATATTAGTTGTATTCGCATACCAAGGAATCGTATATACCGCAGTGATTGATCCATTATTTTTTTTCAGTTCCTGGATCCTTTCCAAAAAGCTTTTGTAGAGCTGCAAAACTTGATCCTGAAATTTTTCTATATTTTGCATTGAGGTTGTCTTTGTGACAATAGGACCAAGCCATCATTCGCTGACTATCAAAATATTTCATGTAATCAATGCATTGTGCAGAGGTTTTGTAATATCGTGTTGAAAGAGATCCATGCTCTTGTCTTGGTTGTAGAACTTAGTTGTCTGTCGCCACCCTTTATTGGTATCCATGTATTGCATATCTATGTCCGATCCCACAAAGTCATATCCTAGATAATTAGCTAGAAATCCGCTTGTCCCTGATCCTACGAATGGATCGTAAACTATGGTCTTCGAGTCAAAAGTCTTTAAAGTCGCAGGTCTATCAAGTCATTCTGAGTTTATGGGCTTTGAGTCTTTCGACCTTAAACTATTTCTTCAGATATTTATCATCATATGCATAAGCTTCGCTGGCATCATCCCCATTTGCATGCTGCGTCCGGGTTTACCAAAATCTATCACTTCATACAATTCTATATTCTGATACTGCTCTACTATTCCATACAATCCATTTTCCAGGTTAATAACCTCTTTTCCTTTGTTCTTGATCTCTTTGTCAGTATGGAAAAGATCAACAATCTTATATCTTCTGATCCCTATTGTTCTTTTGAGATGTTTCCCATTC
>JAHFJL010000004.1:0-43143 GCA_023245855.1 bacterium | reverse complement strand
AAATCACTATCCCCTTTTTTGGATAGCTCATCTCTTTTATCTGAGCGAATTCAAGTTCTGCCATACTTATTTCTGGATTTTTTCCTAGGATTGCAAAATACATTTCAAACTAACTAATAATTAAAAACGAATAACTAACAGTGTGGGAATTATATTATTAATAATAATACCGAAATTGCTGTGAAAAACAAAAGAAAAAAGTCTAACTGAGTTGGCTAGACTTTTTTTCTCCCTATATATCTCTTATAATACTCGGCATTTTTATGCTGTTTGAAGCATTTTCTTGAGTTGGATATCTGCGTTGATCTTTTCTAATCTAATCAAGGCTTTCTCTATCTCTTCGATACTTCATTCAGTTTTAAGTCTTCTGATTTTATCTTCCAAAGCTATCTTATTTTTCATAAGGACGTCTTCTGATTCCTCAGGAGCGATTGTCGCTTCTGCGCTTACGATACGAACAACTTTCCCATCGATAAATACCATCCCTTTTGATGTACTGATATAAATCTGATTTTCTGGTTTGAATTTATTTTCTGCTGGCCATAAGGTAATTATTCATGGCTTTACTGTAGTCACCATGGGTGGATGTCAGGTCATAACTTTAAGATTTCCATTTTCCGTAGGGATAGATATTTTTTCTATCTCTCCTTGGTAAATCATTTTTGCTGGTGTTGAGATTTTTAACTTCATAAGTTTGCTGTTAATATATAAAGCTCCATTAATTGTATTCCGGATCCTGTTTCATGCAAATATCTTGCTTCTTGATTGCTTTTTTGACTTGACATTGATTAAACTTAATGAGAAGTTAATAATTATGGGTAGATTATCTCTGTAATTAGTTAGCTTTTTTATTGAGCGATCTTCTGATAAATGCTGGTGTTTCCAAGTCTTCAGCTGGTGTTTCTATTTCATGTTGTGCTTCTGGTTTGATCTCTTTTTTGATTCCTCTTGTAATAAAATTTTCTGATTCTCTTTTCATAGAAGGCATAGTCGGTCTTCCAAGAATATCTCTTTGTGGTTGTTTAAGGATAGCTTCTTTGCTTTGTTCTTCGAATCCTGTAGCGATAATAGTCACTTTAATCTCGTCTTCCATACTTTCATCGAGAGTCATTCACCAGAAGAAATTTACGTCTGGATCTATGATTTCTTCTACTACTGCTGCTGCTTCTCTTACTTCAGCTGGTGTTAAATCATGTCCACCTGAAACTGCGAATATAATGCTCTTTGCTCCATCTAAATTCTCTTCTAATAATGGATTTTCTATAGCTTTTCTAGCTGCTTCTACTGCTCTCTTCTCTCCAGCTCCATATCCGATTCCTAGCAATGCATTTCCAGAGTTTGTCATTACCGCTTTCACATCTGCAAAATCGATATTGATGTCACCTGGTTTGATGATCAAATCAGAGATACCTTGCACTCCTAAAAATAAGATCTTGTCTATCATTGTGAACGCTTGTTTGAAACTCGTTTTTTTGTCTATTACATTAAAAATTTTATCATTTGGGATAACAATGAGCGTGTCTACTGCTTCTTTGATTTTTTTGACACCTTCCTCAGCATTTCCTGTTCTTCTATTTCCTTCAAAACTGAATGGTTTAGTAATGATACCCACGGTAAGTATTCCCATCCCTCTTGCAATATTTGCGATAACTGGAGCAGCACCTGTTCCAGTTCCCCCTCCCATTCCGCAAGTAATGAATACCATGTCGGTATCCTGAAGCATGGTTTTGATCTCTGTTTCGCTTTCTTCAGCAGCTTTTCTTCCTATTTCAGGATTAGCGCCTGCACCAAGCCCTTTTGTAAGATTGAGTCCGATATTTATCTTTTTTTCAGCTAAATTAGTTGCAAGATCTTGTGCATCAGTATTGATAGCAACAAATCCTACTCCTTCTAATCCTTCTGAGATCATTCTATTGAGTGCCTTATTTCCACATCCACCTACTCCCAATACTTTTATTTTAGCTCCTGGAATAAATTCTGGATTGATTTCATGAATTACCATTTTGAAAATACAATTAATAATTAAAAATTAAGAATGAATGATTTATGTATATTAGAATAAGTCTTTGAAGAATCATCAAATTTTACCAACGAAATCTAGATTAAACTTAATTCCAGTTCCTTTTCTTCCTTCGGAATATTTATTTGATCGTACATACGTTCCGAGGACGTTGATGAATTGGATGTTTGATGAGATATCACCCAGATTAAGGATATTATCTTTACCATAGAATGTAGCTAATTTGAAAACGTCTTTTGATAATAGATCAAGATTGGGCATTCTTGCACCTCATCCGATGAGAAGCACTCCTCATGCTAATCTTCCATCTCTGTCTAGATCTTTGAGATGATTGTTGATTTTCATAAATATCTCTTCATATCTTGCATTGATGATATCTGACAAAAACAAACTATCAATAGGACTATCATCGGTAATTCTTTCTTTTTGAACGATGGCTGATCCATGGGTCCTTTTGATCTCTTCAGCTTCTTTGATGTCCACTTGCATTCCGATAGAGATATCTTTGGTTACATCTTCACTTCCCATAGCAAGCGTTCCATATCCTAATGGGTATCCATCTTCATACATTACATAACTTGTTTGATTCTTTCCGATATCGATAAGGATTGTTCCTAGATCTTTGTGATCATAATCCAAAGCCACTTCACTTGCAGCTATAATATTTGGGACAATGTCGACAATATTGAGTCCTACCTTTTCGAAAGCGTCGATTACTCCATTATAGATGTTTTTGGGTATCATGAAGACATCAGCGATAAGTTCAAGTTTTTTTCCTTTCATAGCGATAGGATCCTTTTCTCTCTTTGTTTCATCGATAACAAAGTGTACGGGAACTATCTTTATAGTTTCATAGTTGCTTTTATTTGAAATCTCAGCGATAACTTTGGATAAATGGTCTACATCCTCAGCTCCTATTTCATCGGTCATGATCCTTTTTTGTTCAATGACTCTGTTAACAATCATTTCTGGATGTGAAATCCCTACGAACACTTCTTCGATAAAATCCCCTCCTAATTTTTTGATGAACGATTCTGTGATTCTGTTGATAGTATTTACAAAATTTTCTGAATCGAGAATTTTTCATTTGCGCATTCCTTGTGTAGGTTCCATTTGTTTGGCTAGGATGATTTCTTTTCCGTCATCATTAGCAAACACTACTCACTTAATGACATCATTTCCGATATCGAAAACTGCCTTGATGTCTTTCATGATTATTTTTATGTTATGTGAATAAAAAATTGTTCATCTACGATTTATGAATGCAACTATAAAAAACAAACCGATTTTAATCTATCTTGATATATAATAGTTATCAATCAAATTTTCCAAGAAAATCCAATTGCTAATGTTTGGTTATCACCCTCTAAATATCTCTTCGGTACTGGTATTTCATAACAAAAAAATATACTAGCAGGCACTAGTATATTATAGCATATGTCTTATTTTTGGATAAGGATCTCTTCTTTTTACTTACTGTATTTTTTCTTGTACATTATATACAGCAGATGGACTTTTTTTCTTATATCCATATGAAATTTCAGCACATTATCATTTACTATAATCCCCCATCCTTTTTCTTTGAGTTTTTTTATCTTATACATAACTATTGGGGCTCGGATAAATTTTATGATATACTCTATACCCTCCCCTAGTATTCCACCGAATAGGAATTCAGTAATTTTCTTAAATGGTGTTTTTCCTTGGGTTGGGGTAAGTCCTATATCAATGCAATGTCTTCCAGGAAAGTTAGGCAATACGTTTTCCAGCCGTTTATTATGCTTATAGATATTTTCAGGTGTTTCTTGGTATAAAGGGACTAAATGAGCGAGCCAATAAATAAAATAGATATCATTATTAGGCAACATGATATTATAAAGATTTTGATGCGTTTGTGTGACATAAAAACTCAGGCAAAATTTCTTATTTTTCCCTCGTACCGCTCCCCTTTTGAGACCAAATAGAAAGAATATTATAGTACTCCAAAATCTAGCACGCCAAAGCGCTCATTTTTTAGTTACGATGAAAATATCTATGTCTGAACCTTCATGCAACGCATTAAACGTTATCGAATTACAGAGATAGATTGACTGAATAAACGGTACTGACCTATATAATCGGCTGAATTTTTCAATATATGCAATATACTGATCCATATACGCGTTTTTTTTGGTCCAAGGGTACTTTACCTCATCCGGAGGAAATTCTTGACCTCTCAGAATATCTTCACCTTTCTTTCATCATTTCTTTTCAAAAAGAAAATAACTAGACCTTAGAGGTACCTCGTAATTCATGATTTTGTAAAAAACTAGATGCTGTTGATCATCCAGAGTATTATGTATATCTGAGGTAAGTTCTTTGGTCATATATTTTCTATTCTAAAAAATTAATTGTCCCATTCAAGGCAATCTCACGTTTCGCTAAAACTAAGACACATATATTTTTTTATACTGATTGTTCTTATATCCGTTTCAAAGCGTGCCATCTCTTTGCATCACGTACCTACAAGATTACATTCCCAAAATGTATTGCCTCCCGTACTTTGAGATGATGTTCCTGTAATGAAAAATGATTGCAGATTCTGATTTTCAGCCAATCATTTATTGATGGTAAGCGTATAATTATCACCGTTCATACGCATAAAATACGTGCTTGTCCTACAATAATTGATATTTGATCATCCGGAGATATCTATACTACTATATATGGAGGTAGTAGTATTTTCTTGATAATTCAGTGAAATATTTTGTATATTTGGATTAAATGTAGCGATATATTGATCGGGAAAATGCTTAACGTTACCAGAAAAAATCACCTTACTGCTCAGTCCTGCATATACAAAATTATTTATCTGGCCATACAGTGTTTCTATGCATGCTTGACCATAGAGCACATCTTTGTTTTTTATCTGAAATGAGGATCTGAATGCTACGAATAAAATTCCCACAATCATGATTACGATAAGCACTTCGAGCATAGTAAACCCTTTTTTTCTGGATGATAGATGCATGATAAAAATATTATTCAATAAACACATAGAATGGATTAATTTATCATTTCTCATTTATCATGTATCATTTATTATTTTTATCAGTTGATAAGGGGTCTTACAACATATCTGTATGCTGTTTCATCTTTATCCATCAAGATCAATGGTTTCTGATTGTCTACGACATTGAATAGTAATTCATCACCTTTGATAATCTTTATGAAGTCTGTGATATATTTTCCGTTAATACCGAAACTCAAGGCTGTTCATGTAATGATAGCAGGGATATTCGTAATACCAGCTCCCTTATCTGTTTTCCCTGATGAGATGATGATGCTATCTTTCGTAGTCTCTATCTGGATGTAGTTATTGATATCTCTTGTTAGGATTCAGATTTTTCTGATCGCTTTTTCACAAAGATTCTTATCTACCAAGATAGTAGTATTGAAATTTCTTGGCATGATCTCTTCTCTATCATATTCAGGGAAATTACCTTGAATAAGCAATGAAGTAGCTAAGATCTTAATATCTTTCACTTGTACTTGGAATGCGATTAAATTCTCTGAATATTTTACTGTCAGATCTTCTGTTTCATTGCTCGTAGCATATTCACAGATTTTTTGGATATCTGTCATCGTGATCTTTGGTACGATCAGTGCAAAATCACCTCCTTTGATTCATGAAGCGGCTTTGAACTCTGACAATCTAAACGAATCTGTACCTACGAAAATCATATTATCTTCTTTCGCTTTCAAAAGCACACCCGTCAATACAGGACTGAAATTCTTTTCAGTGACTGCATATTCTACCTTGCTTACTCCTTCAGCGAAGGTTTGTGTCTCTACGGTAATCGTGTTTTCATTTGGCACTTCTGGCAATGCAACATATTCACTTGCAGCGATACCATTGATATCAAATGTATCTTTTGCTGATTTAAGCGTCATAACTTGTGACTTCTGATCTACACTGATCTCTACTTGTTTCTCTTCGATGCTTTTGATGATATCAGAAAACATTTTTGCATTTACAGTAATAGCTCCCTCCATGATTACGGTACAAGGAACTTCCATCTCAATATATTTTTCCATATCTGTAGCTCTCAAAAGCAATGCATCTATAGATGCTTTGAAATAGAAATTTTGCAAGATAGGCAACGTTGCATTTTTTGATACAAATCTCAATCCAAGATCTATAATCTCTAATAATTTTGCGGTCTCGATAGTAATTTTCATATAATAATAGAGTAACAGGATAAAAGAGTTTATTTTCCGTAGTTACGCAGATCAGCTATCTGATCAAACCAAGTTAACGCTTTTTCATATTCTGAAACATCAAATTCTGGACATTTTTTCGACGTAAAATACAATTCTGCGTATCCTATCCACCAGGACATAAACCCTGACGTTCTTTGTGCTTGATCTCATTTTGTCCTGATCATCAGTTCAATCGGCGGTAAACTTCCAAGATCCAATGATGCACTAATATCTTCTTCTGTTATCTGTGTAAGATCTTTCTTTTCTTGGGCTAATTTTTTGATCCCTCTAACGATTTCATCTCTTCATCCATAATTGATTGCAAAGACAAAATATCTGTCTGTATCATAGGTATTTCTTTCTTGTTTAGCCAATAAATATTCTCTAAAATCATCAGTTATCCCGTTTAAATCTCCTATCGCTTTAAAATTTATTTTATGCTCCTTCATAAATTCATCAAGATCCTCTTCTACAATTTTGTACATAGTCATAAGGAAATCAAACTCCTCTTTCGGTCTTTTTTTTGCATTTTCCGTACTCAATCCTCGAAGCGTAAATACTTTTACATCTGTATGTGTAAAGGTATGTATAATCAATTCCACTGCTTTTTCATAAGATATCATATATGATTCAGCAACTGTTTTACCATTTGCTTTGGCTCGTGTTCTATTTCCATCAGGTACGATAGCAACGTGTTTCGGGTAATTCATAAGTTAAAAATAAGAATCAAAAAAACCACAAAAAAATGTATTCCATTGAATATGACCAAATTGATATCTATTCGTTCTAAATATTCAAGAGAAATACATACCTTACATTATTTCCCCATAGAGCTTGAATGGCAATGCTTTCGTAATTTTCACTTGAACAAAATCACCTTCTTGGACTGATTTTTTTGATTCGATAATAATCTGTTTCATGGTATCTGTATATCCTTCGATAGTTCATTTACTCTTTTTATTTACCAATACTGTTTTTATCTTTCCTATCTCTTGGATATTATTTTTGTGTGAAATATCGATCAAAACTGTGTTGAGTCTCTTTCGTCTGTCATGTTTCACTGCACGTGAAATCGTATCAGGATAATTTTTTGCTGCTAAAGTCCCTGGTCTCGTGGAATAAATACCGATATATACCATATCAAAATCCCCATATCTTACGAGGTCCAACGTCTGTTGAAAATCTTCCTCCGTTTCATCCGGGAACCCTACGATAATATCAGTCGTTATGCTTATATCTCCTTTAGATGACCCCGGTCTCTTGAGATTCCTGATGTTTGCGATGAATTCTTTTGCTTGTGTGACGGTATATCCTCTAAACATTCTTTTGAGCACAATATCAGATCCTGACTGTAACGGCATATGGATATGCGGACATAATCTTTCCTCCTTTTGATGCAAAGCTAATAATTCCTTTGTATAAAAGGTTGGGTATGGCGAAGTATATCTCAATCGTTTAAGTCCTTTGAGTTTCAGAATCTCTTTGATGAGGGTGATAAATTTCGGATGCTTATTTACGATTTGTCAGAGCAAGACTATCTCTTGAGCTCAATTTTTGAGATGCACTTTTACTTCATCGACTATCTGTTTGACAGGAGAATATTTTTCCAGTCCTCTTGCATACGGCACGATACAATATGCACAAAATTGGTTGCATCCTGTAGAGATAGGGATATATGCGGTTGTTTTGTGAGTGCTCATAGAGGTAGTGCCTGCTGCTGGGATGATTTTTTCGTATTCATTTATAAGCTCCTGGTCGTAAGATATCTTATATCATAATTTTTTGAGCATCAATGGCAAAAATCCTGTGTCGTCGATTCTTCGCATCAGCTCTATATTTTTTCGCTTTTGTGTCAGATTATAGAAGAGCGGATTGAATGCATTATTGACTGCAATAATTTCAGTTGATTTTTCTGATGATTTCAGCTTATTTATTTCATCCGCATGCAATCACAATATTTTTGGCTCTTTCGTCTTGATCGATCCCATAAAATTTCCTACCGGTAATGTACTTGTCTTGCCTTGTAATTTTGAGCTTCTTAAGGTATGTTGAATCATACATCAGGTGATTCGTACTTTCTGGTCAGATGTGATGGTCTTGAGTTTCCCTGTGATTTTATCTTCGGATTTTTGTTTGACAGAACAAGTGTCAAAAATCACGATATCCGCCTCTTTGATATTTTCTGTATATGAAAATCAGCAGTTTGTAAGCACTGCTCTAATCCTTGCACTGTCAGCATAATTCATCTGACATCCAAAAATCAAGATATGGAATTTCATAATAGTTTTTTATAGTAAAGAAGAATCAGAGTAGCGATTTGATATTTGTAGTCAATAAAAAAATAATGCGTATTGAATTATTCAGATAGAAATCTATATTGGTCATTCAAAAACAAAACCTAAAAAACATACCTATGAATCTACTAAAAAAAATCATCATCACGAAATCTATTGGGGGAAAATCCAAAAAAACTTTAAAACCAGTTCTTGAGGACTATACCTCTGATACCCAAAGACAATCCCATAGGAGAGGCATACCTAAAGTTGGCATGCATCAAGGATGGAATCATCGCACACACTTATTCATTTGAGTAAACAGGGCTTCGTGTATTTCACGGAGTCTTTTTTTTATTTGCATCCTCCGCTCTTTTTTATATTCTTGCGGTTGTTTATATCTTTTTGAAAAATGAGCATTGTAATTTTATTCAGCATATTCATATTTTACTTTCCGATACTTCTACCGGAGTATTATGCAAGCGAATTGCTTATCAGTTTTTTGCCGTATTTAGCTATACTCTCCCTTGTATTTCTTATTATTAGTTTCGTTCATCTCAGAAAAAAAATGAAACCCTGATATCGTTTTCCTCACCAGCGTTATTTTCGAGGGATATCGTTTCTGGCGTTCTGATTCCTATTTTTTTGGTATAGCAGACAGTTCAATGGTTTCTATATTCAAAAGCCATTTATCCAAGAACAAAACACATGAACTCTAAAAGTCTTGTTTGCTAATATTCACAAAAATAATACCGAATATCAAGCGATACAAAAAACTATCACTGACACTAACCCTGATATTATCATGTTCGTAGAATTCTCTGATCATCACTATAATCATCTCAAAGACTTCTTGCATGCAAATTATCCGTACATCAATACTACCACTCGATCCAAAACATTTGTAGGAAATGTAGTATTCAGTAAATATCCAATCAACAACAAAGCTAATGATTTCCCTCAAGGGATGCGAAGATATGGATATTCCTCAATCGCTTATCAAAATCAGGATATATATTTTTATCTTGTACATACCAGTTCTCCTAATACCTATACTCATTATATCATGAGAAATGATCAATTACATACGCTTGCAGCTAACTTTCAACAACATGAACAACAGGAAAAGCATCCAAATATCATCATGGTCGGTGATTTTAACCTCACTCCTTGGTCTACCGATTATACCACCCTCACAACAGCGTTTTCTGGTGAATTGATTGATGCGACTTCACGTATCCCTTTCTTATTTACCTGGAAGCTTATGGAATTTCCTGTTTTGTGGGCGCATATCGATCATCTTTGGACTACTCCATCACTCAATATTTCTAGTTTACACGCTATCACTCTCCCTGGTTCGGATCATAAAGGATTCTTATTTACGCTATCTCTCAAATAAAGAGCATAAAAATTTGCAAAAATCAAAAAAAACCGTATACTTATAGCATACGATTTATATTGTTTACATAACAAATATAATGATAAACAAAAAAGAAAGACCAATAGATGACTGACAACTCTGATCTGTAAAGAAAGACTTCTTTTTTGAAATGGAAGACTGAAAACAAGGAACAGACTCAAAAGAAGCAAAAGAGCCTAAAAAACTTGAATGTTTGTTTAGTACAGATTCTCTTTCTGGCTATGGATTGGATTTGGTATTCGAACTTGTGAAAGAAGCATGATTTGATGGTATAGATTTAGCAATTTGGAAAAATTTTGATTCTCGAAAAATAGATTATGTAAAAAAACTTTCTGAAAAATATGAACTTCCAATCAAAGTAATTCAAACCTCTGATAATCTCAATGATAAAGAGATAAATAGAGCTATCGATTTATGTTATGAACTTGGTGCAGATACTATCACTATCAACGCTCCAAAGTTTTTTAACTTTAAAGCTTTCAGCTTTATCACTGATAATGTCCTTAGACGAAGAAAAGAACATAAAAGCATCCATTTTGCTATCATCAATCCAGAAGATTCAAGCGTATTTGCCTTACCTATACCAAAATTTCGCTTTAGTAATATGGTGGAAATCGTAAAAAAATATCTCTGTTATATCGGTTTGGATATCTCTAATCTCGATTCTGATGCATTTGAAAGTGATTTTCTAAGAAAGATGAAAGATTTCCTTCCTTATCTTGCAGTCATTTATTTCTCTGATAAAAGCAAAGTTGGAGAATGACATATTTTACCCGGTGACGGTGTTTTAAAATTATCAAGCTTCCTCAAAAAATTAAAAGAATATGGATATAATCGTTATATCAGCACTAAAATAAATATTTCTAAAACAGATCTTTCTGATTCTGAAAAAGTAAAACTTATCATCAAAAAATCTAGGAAATATCTTCAAGAAAATTATGAAGAACTAGAATTGGATTAATTTATCATAGATCAAAAATTAATAAAAAATAGACGAAAAATCACCTAATATTCTAAAAGCCCCAAAATATTTTGGGGCTTTTTTTCATCAAAAATTTCTCTATTTTTTATCAGCAATTGTTTTGCTTCTAAATACATAGTAAAGCATTAGAAACGGGAATACTAATATTTTTTTGAAATTGGGTTTTACTCGTAGAAAAGCTGGATAATCCTTGAATGTCATTTTTAAGAAACCAGCAAACTTATTTGTTTCTTTATGAGAATCAAACGGATAAATTATAAGATCTCGGATAAAATGAAACATCAATTTATGTGTTAATAATTAATAGGATTATTATTTTTTTGCTTTGTTATTCATGGCTCTAGTGAGTATGTCCATGATCATGATCGTGATCATGAGTATGATTATGTGGATTTTTAGTTTTCTTTTCTGTACCGTCTTTTTTTAGGAGCTTATCGTAGATTTTCTGTTCCACATCGAAATGCGCTGTTTGATTCCAATCTACATCCAGTTTAAGTAATTGTGTGAATTTTTGTAGGATGAAGAATTTTTCTAAGCTTTCTTGAGCCGCTTTTGTGATATCTTCAAAAAATGCTTTAGCTTTCTCGTCTCACATATTCTTGAAATATGCATCCATTTTCTCTTTACCTCCTAATCTCTCTTCAAGACTCTTGATTCTCGTCTTCAACTCTTCATTTATCAATGTCTGAGGAATCTCCACTTTCATGGATTTATTTCTTAATGTTTGCAATACTCCTTCAATTTTTTTGATAAGTTCCTGATCATATTTTTGGTGCTCGATAGATTCCGTGATATATGCTATGAGATCATCTTGGTTTTGTAATTTGGTATCATCCCCAAAAAGCTTTTTGAGCATCTCTGGATTCATCTCGGGAAGTACTATTTTTTTAACATCTTTGATAGTAAGTTTGATTTTTTCTGGTTTAATATCACTTTTCTTGTTATGAAATACTGCTGGTAATTTCTTTTCATCGTGAATAAGTTCTATCACATCATCTTTTTTCTTATTTACAAATGTTTTCGGAAAAAATGGGTTTTCCGCAAACTCTTGTTCACCTATATAGGTATGTCCGGTATGAACCACCTTCCCTTCTTTATCAAGATATTCGAGTGCGACCTTTGAAATCGTATCAAGTTGGATGGTATCCGTGTCTTTGTAATCAGCATATTGTTTTTGGATATTGAGTAATGTGCCTTCAATCTCTTCGTCAGTCGCAGTGTTGTCGATAGGGCTTACAGATTGTTTTTCTCGGTCGTTATTGATAACTTCTATTTCAGGAAAAATATCGAGTTTAAGATCTACGATTGTATTTCCATCTTTTTGTTCTTGCTTGAGATCATAAGGTTCTCCTATAAGTTTAAGATTAGGTTGTTCTTTAATGATTTCTTGAAGTCCTTTGCTGATGAGCTTTTCGTAGGCCCCCATTGAAATATATTCCGGTCTTACGTTTTTTTCTACCATATCAAGCGGTGCAGCCCCTTTTCTGAATCCTGGCGCTTCATAATCCTTTTGAAATTCTTTGAGCATGATAAGTTTTGCATCTTCATATTCTTTAGCAGTCAATATAAACTGTATTTCGTAGTTAGCGTGTGTTCATTTCTTTACCTTTTTTTCCATAACAAACGTAAAAAACATATAAAAAACTTGAATAGTCCTGTGATAGCGAAAACAGAAAAAAATGCAATGCAAAAAAAGAAGAATATAAAAAAAACCTTTCCGGAAAACCGGAAAGGGCAAGCATTAATTTTTGATAATAACCTTGTTGGTCTGTACACCATGAGCAGTTATGCTCATAATATACGTGCCTTTGTTTAATACACTTACATCCAATGTTTTTGCATTGTGTTCAGAAAGGAGTACCTGTCCGAGCATTGTAAGCACTTCAACTTTGAAATCAAAAGCACCCATAGTTATTATAATCTGATCAGTAGCCGGATTCGGATATACATCATATTTTATATCCTCAACTTTCTGAACATACGTAGTCAATTCTGCATCTACCCGATTGGATTCGACCATTGCATTTGATGTATTGCAATTAGGGCCTTGAAATCCGATGTAATACTTAACATAGGATGCATTGGGATTTGCATAATTGTAGGTATATACATTCCCAGATACGGAAGCGATTTGACTAACCGTATTGGAAGCATCTATACCAAAGAGATAATAATCACTGACGGTAACCCCATAGTAGGGCGACCATGTAAAATCATATGTATTTGTCCCTGCATCATAGATATCTGACAATACTATTGTCGAATGATATGATGATAAGGCAGATTCATTACCGCAAGTATCAATTACAGTGATTTTGTAATTATTACTTTGATTTTGTGGATTTGAAGTTACATCTATGAAATTATTTACTGTTTTTGATACCGTTCCGATACATGTCCAAACATTCAAAGAGGTTTCCTTGTAAATCTTAACACTATCAGCATTAGGAGGTAGGTTACCTGGCCAATTGATATTGTTCTTCAACGATACAGAATCAAATCCCACAGAGCAGATAGATCCAGTAATTGGCAACAATACAGTGATATTTACTGTATCTCTACCATCACAACCATTGGTATTTTGGACATACACCCAATAAGCTCCGGTAGTATCGACTATTACTGTTGGTGTTGTGGCACCTGTTGACCATTGATATGAGGTCACATTTGTACTTCCCGTAGTCAATACGGTATTGTTTCCATAACATAAGCTTTGATCTGCTCCTAAATGCGGAGCATTGGGATTGATTTTTCTGATATGCAAGGTATCTGTTCTTGTACCACAAGGATTACTGATTGTCACCCAATAGGTACCAAATGCCGTAACTGTTCTGTTTTTACTTACCACTCCATTATCCCAAAGATATGTTGCGTATATACCTGTGTTCTGTGCATTTAGTATCCAATTTATGGATGCTGTACAAAGAAGTGAAGTATCACGTGCCATACATGCAGGTTTAACAGGTTGAGCAGTAGTAAAATACACATAAAAATCATTACCTGTTTCATTAGAACTGAATAGCCAATCTCCTTGTGTAGCATAGGTTGCAATCACACTATCTTGTGCATAAATCCATGTATTTGATGGTGTAAGCCATGTTATGTTATTCACTGCCATCGCTGGTTTGTGAAAGATAATGGTATCATGCACTCCTGCACATAGATAATAGAATTCTACAGTACTCAGGTTACCTAGATATATATGCGTAATTGTAGCATATGATCTCGATACATTGCATACGATAAAGATCATCATAGAGATGAAAATTTTTTTTGTTTTCATGTTTTTTTTGTTTTTTTATTGTTTGTATTTATTTTGTTTTTTTGTAAAAATAGTATAAACATTTGATGATAAAAGTCAATCTAATGATGAGGATATCTCTTTGAAAAAACGATAAAAATTTCACTGATTCAAAATCAGATATATTATTTTGATTTTATGTATTTCATTGAATACTATTATGTATTACCCAATAAAACCTTTTTTGATTAGATTTTTTTTATGATGCGATACAATAAGCAGCATTGTTTTGTACTTGTCTCCAATATGCTCAATCACAATAACAAAGGTATCCTCCTGGAGCTGAGGATCACCCGTTATAATAATATACTGCTCATTTGATAGTACAAATGTTCGTTTGGAATGGTTGAGGATCAAGTACAACATTACCAGAAACTGTTAATGTACCTGCAAATGGATTGTTTGTTTGTATTCCTACCCCACCAGGAGCATTAACAATAAATGTTTTTGCATGATTTGATTGAAATCAAATAGTATCTTCACTATTTCGTACGAATGTATTATTGTTTAACGCTTGTGCATTTATTCATCAAGCAAAACTATCATCAGCTGATGATATTAAATTATTAAATCATCAGGGAATGACAGAATACCATGACCATGTTATTTGATTGGCTATTCATCAGCCAATAAATGATTTATGTGCAATATTTATATTGTTATTATATCATCAAACGATAGTATTATAATCTCAATTGATATGATTCCCGAATCATCATCAGATAAATCCTAATATTCATGTACTGCTGTTATTATAATCACCTCCTATGATATTTCCTACAACTTGTAAATTTGCTTTTGGATCTATAGTTCCGATACCTACATTTCCTCATGTCGTAACATTCAAAAATGCTACACTATTGTTGCCAATATAAAATCTATCTGAAAATCATCCTAACATCCAGTTATTTACGGTGTTTTTTAGGTTGATATTAGCTGCACTTCATGCACTACTATCTTCTAGATATAACTCTGTCTGCCCTGTGCTTCTTACATGTAATTTACCATTCATCGTTGTAGTGCCTATTCCTACATTACCTGCAGGCTGCGCATACATGACAGTACCTACTACTGAATCTACTACAGTCCAATCATCATCAGCGCTACCTCATGCAGTACCTCATGATACTACGAGCCCCGTACTATTTATATATACCAAATCTCATTTACTATCAATACCAAGCACTTTTCATGCAAAACTTGGTGTGGTAGGCAGTCCTGATCGATCAACAAATACTTTTCCATTCCCATCATAATTAAAATCCCGTAATTTTTTTCCGCTATCGGTTCCATCACTTGTAATAGTTATTCTTCCTATAGTTTGCCGTGCATTATCTATCGTAGAAGGAATACTGATCTGAGCAAGAGTTATCACTGATACAAACCCAAAAAGAATCGTCAAAAACAAGAGGATCATATTCCTTATTGAGATATCATTTGATCATACTTTGTGAGCACTGAACATTTTATGTAGCTTAAAGATTAAATCGGTCATTAACTCATTATGGGTAATTATACTCGGAAATGGTAAATTTTGCAAATTTTTGACTTAGAAAATAAAATTCATAAACAAATTTTTGACTTAGAAAATAAAATTCATAAACAAATTTTTGACTTAGAAAATAAAATTCATAAACAAATTTTTGACTTAGAAAATAAAATTCATAAACAAATTTTAAAATGATATTAAAAATCATCCTTCAAAAACTATTGCACTTGATATTCCAGCATGGATTTGTACTCTATGTCTTATATATTTTACGTTATTTTTTTGTTATATGTCAAAAACTCCCGTCAAACCAACAACAAAATCAGTAGAAAAAAAAACTTCTACCACAACAAATAAGGCATCTAAAGCACCCTCTAAAACTTCTAAAAAAGAAGTAGAGATTCCTAAAATAAAAGATTGAACTCCTACAAAAGAAAAAGATACGAATGCTAAAGTCCTCAAAGCTGATGAACTTATGGGGGGATGAGGATGATTTTTGTCTGGTTTGGGATTTAAAAAGGAAGTGAAAACCGTCAAACAAAAAGAAGAGGAAAAACGCATCGAAGAAGAACAGAAAGAAAGTATTGTCCTTGAAAAACCTAGACGTGGCGCTAATTTTTCTTTTGATACGGTAGAACAGAGCAAACCGCAAATCGTTTGAAGAAATGATGATTCTTTCGCTACTAAACCTAGAAATACCGCTCCTCAACACGGAGGAAAACCGTCTCCTGCAAGACCTGGATATCAATGAACCAAACCGTTTAGATCTGCTTGATGACCAACAACAAATGTAAGTAGACCAGCACCAAGCAGACCGCCATTAAGAGGCGATCAGCAGCATAGACCACAATTCAATAAGCCATCATTTTCACAAGGTAAACCCTGATTTCAACAGAGACCACAATTTCAACCTCACAAACCCGCTGTACCTCAAGCTCCTGTTATACCAAGGGTACAAAAAATAGCTGCTACTTCTGCAAATCTTGTCAAAAAAGCTGAAATCACTATCGATGATAAAATAACCGTCAAAGAATTTTCTGAGAAAATGGGAATACCGTTGCCAGAACTTATGAAAAAATTGATCCAAAATAAGATTATGACTTCTATCACCGCTTCACTTGATTTCGATACTGCGACACTTATCGCGAGTGAATTCAATATCGCTGTCAAAAGAAATGAAAATAAAGTAACGGTACAGACATTTATGAGTTGAGACTTGCAAGCTATCCTTGATATGGATAAAGACGCTGAGCATCTCCTTCCTAGATCACCTATCGTCACGGTTATGGGACATGTAGATCATGGGAAGACTTCGTTGCTTGATTACCTCAGAAAAACTGTTGTTGCTGCAGGTGAAGCAGGATGAATCACTCAATCTATCTGAGCTTCTGTAGTAGAACATAATGGAAAGAAAATATGTTTTATCGATACTCCAGGACATGAATTGTTTACGAGTTTGAGAGCAAGATGAGCTAAATTAACTAATATAGCGGTCATCGTAGTTGCTGCAGATGATAGTGTGATGCCACAAACTGTGGAATCTATCTGACACGCTAAAGAATCAGGTGTGCCTATCATTGTTGCCATCACTAAGATTGATAAACCAGGAAAGAAGCTTGATCAGATTAAACAAGATCTCGCTAAATATGGGTTAACTCCAGAAGATTGGTGAGGTGATACTCCTATGATTGGAATCTCTTCAAAGACAGGACAAGGAATACCTGAGTTACTTGAGGCTATCCTTCTCCAAGCAGAGATGCTTGATCTCAAATATAATCCTGAGAGATCAGCTGTAGCAGTTATTGTTGATGCACACAAAGATCCTAAACAAGGTGTCGTTTCTACGATGATTGTCATGACCTGAACGTTGAAAATATGAGATATCGTTGTTGCCTACAATACTACAGGAAAAATCAGAAGAATGCAAAATCGAAAAGGGCAGAGCATAACCTCAGCTGCATGATGAGAACCTGTACAAGTGCTCGGAATCACTGATTTACCGGATCCAGGACGCATCGTCGAAGTAGTTAAAAATGAAAAAGAAGCACAAGCAAAAATATCGCTCATCCAAGAACACGTCAATAAAAATGCTGGAGAATCCATTGTCAAACAATTCGTATCTCAAGTACAAGCGGGTGCGTTTTGAGCAGAGCTTAAACTTATCCTCAAATCTGATGGATCAAGCAGTCTCGAAGCCCTCCAACAAGCGGTCAATGGAATACAATTACCAAAAAATGTTACTATGAAAGTCATCCAAGCGAGCGTAGGACACTTCTCTGATTCTGATCTTTGACTTGCTCAAGCATCATGAGCTTTGCTTTTGGGATTCAATATCTCTATGAATGCTCTCTTAAAAAAGAAAGCTGACTCTCTAAAGATAGAGATGAAAAATTTTGATATCATCTATGAACTCACTGATTATCTCAATAAATTGTTGTTGGGAATGGTAGAGATAGAACAGCATGAAGTGATGTTTGCTAAACTCGAAGTACTCTGAATCTTCTTCACTAAAAATAAAGATATGACCATCTGAGGTAGGGTTATTTTCGGTAAATTGCATGGGAAACCTAAATTCACGGTTATGAGAGGCGAAGATATCCTTTGCACCGGTCATGTAGTTTCTCTTCATAAAAATAAAGATATTATCAAAGAAGTAGGTGAAGGTGATGAATGCGGACTTAAAGTCATAACTGGAAAAAAAATAGAAATCTGAGATATCATGGAATTTTATGAAATGCAAGATAAACCCGACTAAAATCAATTAATAATTAACAATTAATAATGAATAATGTCGGTGGTTTTCGATAATAAACTATTATAATAAGATTATAGTTATTTATAATCATTCATCATTCATTTACTTATGAAATTAATAGTAGGTTTAGGTAATCCTGGCAAGGAATATGAAAAAACCAGACACAATATCGGATTTGGTATTGTTGATGATTTTATCAATCGTGAAAAATTAGGCACTCGAGAATACCAAAATAAACGAAAATGAGAAATGATTGAATCGAATATCGAAGGTCAGAAAGTATTATTTTTGAAACCTATGGAATATATGAATCGTTCATGATGAGCTGTTAGCGCATTAGCTAATTTCTACAAAATAGAATCGAAAGATATCCTTGTCATCCATGATGAAATCGACCTTACTGTGGGTAAGATTCAGTTAAAATCATGATGAAGCAGTGCCGGTCACAACTGACTAAAAAGTATCATTGAACAACTCTGAACCAAAGACTTTTGGAGATTGAGAATCGGAGTCGATAGACCTATTCATCAAGCTGATGTCGCTGATTATGTTTTGGGGCTATTCAAAAAAGAGGAAAAAAATATTATCGAAAATAAGATGACTGAGATAGAAAAATCAATTAGAGAATTTTTGTCAAAATAATCATTAGCTGTTGCAAGCCCTATTAAGGAAATCATTTAATGGCTTTAATACTTTGAATATAGCAAGGCAATATGCTACAAAATCTTCTTGAAGGACTACGGTATCAGATACGTTTTTGCTTGCATATCGCCCCAACATTTTCAAGAGATTCCCAGCTTTGTGATTGGGTAAAAATCATCTCGGCATTTTTATGCGTTGTTCTCATTCTATCGTACCAAACGTTTTTTTGAATTCTGGAGTGTTGAGTATTTTTTCTAGTTGTTTGTAGTGTTTTGCAATATAAGTTCTGACTCTCAGCAACACCGGAGCTGGTGGATTATATATTCATCATCCGACAAAACATGATCCTGGTTCTATATGTACGTAATATCATCCTCCGATTCCGTGCTTCCCCTCTTCACGGATAATCACTCCGAAATTCCCTTTGTACGGTCATTTATCTTTACTAAAACGGATATCCCTATTGAAACGGAAAGTCGCGTCTTTGACTTCAAGCTCTCCGATATTCTTATCCAATTTTTGCGTTTTCGCTATCAGCTCTTTGGAAAAATTCAAAAAATTATCTCTCTCCATGTGATAGAGATCCCTATTCTTATCCATCCGCGCTACGTTATTATTCTCTTTTTCTTTGACGGCTTTGAGGAAAGCAAGCGTGATTTTTGTAATCATATGATTCTATTATATGTAAATTTCTCCCATATTTCACTTTAGTAAAATATGTAAAAAAGTGAAGAGTTTTTAATTATTCCTATATTTTTGACTTTCTTGATTTTCTTTTCTTAATATGTATATATATAAAAAATATAAAAATAAAAGATATGTATACAACAATTGAAGAGGTTATTGATACCTACAAAAAAGAATTAGCTAGATACATTAAGCCTAGTGATGTACCACAAGCAAGAGACAGAACTAGGGAAGGAATGATTCAAGGTATGCAAATAGCACTTGGTCTTAATAGAACCGAAATTGCAGAGTTTTATGAAGAAGCATACGAAAAGCAAAAAGCTAAAGAAGCCAGGAAATCAAAAAGGAAAAAAACTTAATTTTTAAGTATTGTTATAATGAAGATCCTGGTGTACCAGGATCTTTTTTTTAAAATAAACTTTGCGTTGTGGGCTTATTTTTTGCTTCAGAAGCTATATTTTTGAGGAATGGGAATTGTTTGATGATAGTATCCCATCATTCATAGATTTGTATTCATAGTTCTTGCGCTTTAGTTTTTTTGCTTCCTGCCTTTTCGCCGATAAGCATAAAATCTGTTGTCTTGGTAAGAGATTCATGGAAAAGGTAACCGTTCTTTTGAAAGCATTCAGTAATCATCTCTCTTGAAAAATCGAATGATCAAGTAATAGAAAAGCTTCATTTCGCTTCGTTTGGATTGATGTGATCGTTATATTTTTTTGGATCCATATTTACTCAATACTCCCTCAATTGTTCAAGAAGTTTCAGATTATGTTTGCTATGGAAAAACTTAGTGATGCTTTGTACGCTCTTTTCTCCGATACCGTAAATACTTCTTAGCCATTCACTATTAGTCATATCATTCATCATTCATCATTCATCATTCATTTGCGAAGCAATATCCTGCGCCATCTTTTTTCCTACATGAGGGATACCTATTCCATTGAGCAATCTCCGCAATGCCTTATGTTTTGATTCCTCTATTCCTTTAGCTATTTCAGCGACCTTCTTATCTCCGAATCCTGGAAATTTACGGAGCTGAACTTGGATCTTATTCTCTGAAAGCTTATACACATCAACTATATTCCCTATAATCTTGTTTTCGACAAGGAGATCAACGATACTTTCTCCAATGCCCTGGATATCCATACAATTCTTGCTCACAAAATGCTGGATCTGCTGTTTTATCTTATCAGGACAATGCGGGTTGGTACAGTAATAATGACTCTCGATATCAGTAATCGGTTCGTGACATGAAGGACATTTTTTTGGCGGATGTATTTTTGTTTCTTTACCTGTTCTGCGATCAGTGATTACACTTACGATATAGGGAATCACTTCTCCACTTCTTTGGAGTCGGATCCAATCATGCAGATGGATATCTTTTTCTTTGATGAAATCCCGGTTATGCAAACTTACTCTTCTCAGTGTTGCTCCGCTTAATTGCACCGGTTCAAAATTTGCTACCGGCGTAAGAATCCCGGTTCTTCCGACTTGAACATTTACAGAAAGGATTTGCGTTGCTGCTAATTGCGCGGGAAATTTGTATGCGACCGCCCATCTTGGATGATGGTCCGTAGCTCAGATAAGTTCACGTTGCTGTTCATCTTCGACTTTCATCACCAGTCCATCAAATTCACTATCCTGACTCTCAAGCATTTTTTTCGTTTCTGGATCTTCACATAAAGCAATGATTTCTTCTATGTGTTTTGCTGTTTTTTTCCGTTTGAACGTATGGAAACCTAGATGATCCAAATCAGTTTTTTTGTTGGGAAGTATTTCCGGATTGAGGATATCGTAGACATAACAAAGCAATCCTCTTTTGACAACCTCTGCTGAATCCAAGAGTTTTATACTTCCTGCTGCTGCGTTTCTTGTATTAGCAAAAGGAATTTCTCCATTTTCCTCCCTCTCCTTATTGATCTCCTTTCGTACGCTTTTTGGCATCACGATTTCCCCTCTCACATGGATATCTAAGGGAAGCTTTAATTTTTTAGGGATATTTTTTATCGTCTGTACATTTACGGTAACATCTTCACCCACTCGCCCATCACCGCGTGTGATCGCTTGTTTCAAATTTCATTGTTCGTAGATAAGTTCTACACTGAGTCCATCGAATTTCGGTTCGATGATATAATTGGGTTGTTTTTGGTCTATGAATTTTTTGATCCTTTCTTCCCAGTCTTTCAGATCTTGAGCATTATATGTATTTTCCAACGACATCAATTTTGTCGTATGTCTGGCTTGTACAAATCCTTGACTCACCTGTCCTACCAATGTCTGCGTAGGACTATTTCATGTAATAATCTGAGGAAAATGTTCTTCGATCTTTTTGAGATAATCAAAGAGTTCGTCGTATTCTTTGTCAGATATAATGGGTTTATTTTCTATGTAATAGAGATGATTATGATCTACAATACAATCAATCAATTGAATGTCAAAATCTGATACCTCTTTTTTGGTAAGCTTACTAGGGTCATGATGTTCCTTGATGAATGTTTGGATTTTTTTTGTTTGTTCGCTGAGACTCATTTATCCGCAAAAAAAGAATTAAATACTATTTTTTTTCGACAGCCACCACTATCCTTTGATTTTTATTGCTCTTTCTATAGCTAAAGAAACGTCAAGAACAGGCAGTACAATCAGTATGGATCTCTATGTTTTTAAGCGGGATATCTGCATCCCTTAAAATATCTTTTATCATTGCTATCATATTAAAATAGAGTTTTCAATCACGTCTGCTAAAATATTTCTTATTAAAATATCCTAAGAATTCATCGCCTACTTCGTAACAGCATGCTCTTATAGAGGGACCGATATAGGCATGTAATGCTGCTATATCTTCATCATAATTTTTTAATCTATCTAATGCCTTCTCTATCATCCCGTTTTGCAACCCTTTTCGTCATGCATGGATAGCCCCGTACCATCTCTTTCCCATCAACAGTATTCCATTACAATCTGCTAGCAATACTCAAACTTTTATTTTCGGTATTTCTGAAATGATCCCATCATTTTCTGAATCAATGAACTCAATCTTCTTATCTAAGATATGCAAAGCATTTCCATGCACTTGTTTAGTATAGATGAAGTCTTTGATTTCTCTTGCAGTCCCATCTTTTTTTTCAGACACATAGATTGTATACTTTCATTTATCAAGAATAATCATCAAATAGCATTGATGTAAAAATATTTATTTCCCTTTAAATACTACGCCGAAGGTCGCTAAAATAATATATGCATCCAAAAAGAGCGATCGGTTTTGGATATAATACAAATCTAATTTCGCTTCTTCTTGGAAATCTAGATTATCTCTCCCGAATACTTGTGCATATCAGGTAATCCCTGGCTTGATAGAAAGCAATCTTTTTTGTCGTGACTGATATTTTTTCACTTCGCTGGGAAGATGCGGTCTTGGTCAAACCAATGACATTGTCCCTCGAAGCACACAAAATAATTGCGGCAATTCATCAAGGGATGTCCTTCTGAGAAATCTGCCGACTCTCGTGACTCTTGGATCGTTCGCTATTTTTGGTAACACTCCTGGTCTTACATTCGCATCAGATTGTATAAGTTTTTTATAGAGTTCATCAGCTTCTTTTCCTCCGTATCCTACGCTCATATGTGTATGCATGCTACGAAATTTAAGAAACATGAATAATTTTCCTTGTCTGCCGACTCTCTTGGACTTGTAGAGAATTGGACCATGAGACTCAATCTTGATAGCAATACCGATAATGATCATTACTGGCAAAGTAATTAGCGTAAGCACGAATGCAGAAACGAGATCGATACATTTTTTGAGGATCATAGACCATCCATCAAGCTTAGAATGTTTATATTCCAATGCTATGATGTTATCAATATTTTCTGGTGCATAGACTACATCTTCAAGAAAAAATCATTCACTGATATGATAGAATCTCGTATTTTCACTAAATCTCACTCTTTCGAAAATATCCTGCAATATCTCTTTTTCAAAGCTTCCTACTGCGACTACAATGAAATATTTTGTGATATCTATATCTTGAATCTCTTTGTAGGTAGCAAATTCTGTCTTGAATGAAAATCCGTTTTTTATCTTTTCTATGGCTTTGTAACTCTCTAACGTATCACTTCCTACAATGAGTATCTTATTATGACCCTCCCTATGCCTTCTTGATTCCATATAGTTCCACACCTGATCGAAGATGAAAAGCGCGAAAAAACTTACGAATGCCCCTACGACGATAATGAATCTTGAAATTCCGAAAAAAAATACGAAATCCTGTCCGAAATATGCAATAAAGGTTATTGTAATCAACCGATAAAATCGTGTCTTCGTAAACGTCTGAAAATATCTTTGGATAGGTTTATGAAGTTCATACAGATCTTTTATGATGCCGATGAATACGAATGCGAATGCTGCAATTATCCCAAATGCCATATTTTCCTGATAATTTATAATAGGTATCCTGAGCTGTACTCCTGGTATCAAATCAGTAAAGAGACGGATTCTATACATCACATAAAATACGACAATAATCAGTCCTATGTGCAGGACTGGCCTCATTAAGCGGATAATCACATTGTAATTTCTTTTCATGGTGGCAGATGCAAAAGTAAAGTACCCTTATTGCGTTTCTATCGTTTTGTTTATATTACGGACAATCTCTTTTATCTGGTCTTCAAACTTGCCTTTGACAGGCACGCTGAATCCAGCAGCTAATTTATGTCCTCCTCATCACAGCTGTTGTGCCACTTTATTACAATCAATAGTCTTTCCCGCTTGTTTGCCTTCTAGCTTTTTCGCTCTCAATGATCCTCTGATCATATCACCTATTTTTCTCAATAGCAATACTGCTTGCGGTCCATCTATATTTTGGATGATATGCAATCCATATGCAGCTTCCTCTTGATCTATCTTATATTCCTTCATTTCATCTTCATCATAGTAGGTATAGAGCAATTCTCATTTTTCTTCTATCCTATTGAGCAAGAGATTGAGAAATTTTACTGCATTGAGTGATCTTTTGCGGATGAGGTTGTTTACGACGATATCTTTATCAGCTCAAAGTTTAAGTAATTTCAAAACATTACTGAATGTCCTAATATGATCCTCTTCAAAAAGAAAATTCCCTGAATCAGAAGAAATGCCTAAATAAAAATACGTAGCGATATCTTTGTCGTATAATGCTGGTCGCCATCTTATGGTATATTCGAATAATATTTCACATGTACTGATACTTTTGACGTCTTTTATCAATATCCCTTCTTCCTTCCCGTCTCCCATATGATGATCAAAAACTACCAGAGGTTTATCTTTAAAATATCAAGGATTTGCCATACCTATGATTCAGGTACGCCCAATACCTGTAAAATCCACAAATATCAATAAATCATAGTGTTTGTAATCAAAATTTGACTTGAGTCTTTTGATTCATTTGACAAAATCAAAGATCCTGCTTGGCTTATTGGGGACGACATATGTTACTTTTTTCTTCTGTTTTTCTAATAATTTTCATAATCCAAGCAGAGAGCCTATACAGTCTCCATCTGGACTCATGTGTCAAAAAATCGCTATTTTTTTAGCTTGATCAATCATCTGTTTAGCTTTGAGTTCGTTTGATGTCATTCCTATTATTTTATAAGTAAATCGCGGATCTTCTGTATCCCTTCTTCATTGAGAAGAAATTTTCTATTACTGATTGTCACTTCTTGGTCACCTTGGTATGATTGTACTATATTGATTAATTCATCCAGTTTTTTTACATTATCCGGTAGGGCAAATAGTGTTGTGTTCTCTTGTGCTACAGGGTCATTTCCGCTCACATCTTTAGATATATGCTCTTGCACTTCCTGTTCTTCTTCTGATGAGATCTCCTCTCAATGAGATTTATTTCTTAATGATTTTGCTTTCACTACTGTCATTTCTGGATCATATCTACTGCCTGCTTGTCTGATAAGCTGTTCACGTGATACTTTCACTATTTTTTCTACACTCATAGATCTCCCTTTGAATCCTGTAATCATCAGGATATCAAATTTTTTGAAATCCAAAACCTCTTTGACAAAAAATTCTATGGTTCCTGAAATATCCTCTATTTGTATGAAAAATCATTTTTTTTTAGCTCTCTGAATGTTCTTGATATATCCTACGATGATCAAACTTCAGAATCCTTCCTTTTCTTTGAATTGAGAGATAAAATTATATCTCTTGATATACATATACAATCCATCAAGCGGATTCCCCGATACGAATACTTTGAATACCTCGTATTCCATCATCAATCTTTCCATCATTGTCGTTGCAGGTCATTGTTTGAGCGTCATCTTGGTACTCATCTCCATCATCCCGAAAAGTCATCCTCATGAATCTTTGGATTTTTTTGCTCGTTCGAGAATCGTCTCTCCATTGAGCAATAATGTTCCACGATCACCGAATTCGTCAAATGCTCCTGCTTTGATCAATCCTTCCACAGATTTTTTATTTACAATAGAAGCGCATCTTTTTATAAAATCCTCTAGTGTCTGATATGGTCCATTAGTTTGCCTTTCTTTTTGGATGACCTCCCCTATTTCCGATCCTAATCATTTGATACAAAAAAATCATAATCTGATTTCATTTCCTATGGCAGCCACATGATTAAAGGATTGATTGATATGTGGCGGAAGTACTGTAATTCCTGCATTCTGCGCTTCATAGATATAGATACTCAATTCATCGGTATCTTCTTCTACTGACCTGATCAATGAAGCATAAAATTCTACAGGATAATATGCTTTGAGATATGCAGTCTGATATGCAATCATCGCATAGCATACGGAATGCGATTTGTTGAATGAGTATGCTGCAGCCGGTTCTATCATCTTTTCGTAGATATAGATAGCGGTCTCTTTTTTGTATTCCCTATATTCTTTTGATCTTTTGGTAAATTCTTTTTTGATCTGTTCGATGATTTCCTTTTTCTTTTTTCCTACTCATCTTCTCAGCAAATCAGCTTCTGCTAATGAAAATCCCGCCATGGACTGTACAAGGAACATCAGCTGTTCTTGATAGACGGCAATCCCATATGTTAAGTTCATGATAGGCGCTAGATCTTCCACAAGTTTGATATTCTCTTTGTCGGTCTCTTCTTCTCCGTATTTTTCAACAAGCATTTGTCTGAGTTCAGAACTCATATAGCTGATAGGTTCTTCTCCGTTTTTTCTTGCAATATAGTTGGGGATAAATTCCATAGGTCCTGGACGGTATAATGCATTCATCGCTACGAGATCGTTGATCGAATCCGCTTTTAGTTTGATCAGAAATTTTCTCATACCGTTTGATTCAAACTGGAATATTCATGTTGTATCCCCTATTTGGAATACTTTTTCAAAGGTGAATGGGTCTTCCAATGGTGGTTGAAATGAGGTATCTTCGAAAAAACGCTGAAACATTTCAGGAAGCGGTTTATGTTCTTTTTCATGTCTTTTTTGGATAATCTTGATACAATTTTTGATGACGGATAAGTTCCTCAATCAAAGAAAATCCATCTTTAAAAGTCAGATAGTCTCTAATGTTCATCAGTCATACTGACTCACAATCGTTGTATCATTTTCCTTGATATATTGTACCGGAGAATATTTTGTTATCTTGTCTGGTGCGATGATGATCCCACAGGCATGCATACCCAGCTGTCTCATATTTCATTGAAGCTTTTCTGAAAGCTCGGCAGCTTGCTTCACTTTTTCATCAGATTCATAGATAGCTTTAAGCTCTTCTGTTACATCAGGCGATTGCACCGCTTGGATGAGCGACATTTTATCCGGCATCAATCCTGATATCTGATTTGATTTTTCAAAAGGGACACCCAGCACTCTCGCGACATCCTTGAATGCTGCTTTACTTGCCATCTGCATATAGGTTCCAATGGAGCATACCTGATCCTGACCATATTTTTCTGTGACATATTGCACCACCCTTTCTCTCTGCACATCCTCAAAATCAATATCGAAATCAGGCATAGAAATACGCGCAGGATTCAAAAATCTTTCGAAAAGCAATCAAAACTGAATCGGATCGATATCCGTTATCCTTATCACCCACGCTAATATTGATCATGCTCATGATCCTCTTCCAGGACCTACCACAATGGTATTCTTTTTTGCTCGGCGAACAAAATCCGCTACAATCAGGAAGTAAGAATTGAATCCCATCTCTTTGATCACTTTGAGTTCATATTCTAAACGATCAATATATTCTCCTAATGTTGCAAATCAGATTATTTTGTCTTTGTTGGTTTCTAGAAATTTTTTTTTGAATCCTGTGTAGGTTTCCATAGTTATTTCATGGAGTTCTTCAGGTTTTATCTCTTGCACCGGTTTAGCCAATACTCCTTGGTCAGAAATTTTCGCCATTTCCAAAATAGTATCCTGATCCCATCATAGGTCAAATTTATAGCTCAATCACTTATATGCACGATAACGAAGTTCAAATTCATGGATATGCATTACTTTAATACTGATTAATAGATTAAATGATTCTAAATTCTAAATTTCAAATTTCAGATTCTAAATTTCAAATTATAGCTTTTGACTTTCTGCTTTCTGCTTTTACCTATATAGGTATTTAGTATTTTTTTTCAAACTAAAATCCCATTTTTTACCTATAAAAAAACCCTGCTATACAGCAGGGTTTCATATATTCACATAGGAATGAGTTTTCTTATGATACTCCAACAAGAGTCAATAAATAGAATATAACACTCACCATCATCCATGATACTCCGATAAAGATCAATCCAACAGCTGCTTGTTGTAAGATTTTGAATCCTTTCTTGTATTTTCCATCATCTCCAGCTGCAGTAACCATACTGAATCCTCCATAAAGCAATATCACGAGAGCAATCAATGATAATATTCCTAACATCCAGTTGATAAAACTCTTGATTATAGTAATTAATTTTCCACCTTGAGCTGTTCCTGTTCCTGCGATTCCGATTCATGCTGTATCTGTTACAGTACCAAATCATCCTTGAGCGAAAGCTGGAGTCACGCTTGCAGTACCAACCGTTACAAACATTCCGAGAGCGAATAAAGATAACAATCTAAGAGATAATTTTTTCATTTTTTTCGTTTTTTTAAACAAGTTAAAAGGATTAATTCGGTTACATAATAGATTTATAAAATACAAAATCAAGTTTTTTTTTACTCTATACTCGTATTGAAAAAAAATATAGAATAATTACTCTACCTCCATCATGATAAAATATACTTCACATCATAAAAATTTTGATCAACAATTCGAACACTGGTTAAAAACCAGAACATTTTTAAAATATATAAAAGTAAGCAAAGATTTTTATCTATTGTGCTTTTTTTGATTATTATTTCTTATCCTTATCTTAAGACTCTTTTATCTCCAAATCATTGAATACAATTATTATGATACGACACTCAATCAACAACATGTAAGCGAAACCTCGCTCGTAGCCAAAAGAGGAAATATTTTCGCTGATGATAAAGCTGCAAAACATATTCAACTCACGGATAATATTTCTATGTACAATGTTTTTGTTGACCCGAAATTCATTTGGGACAAAGAAAAATTTATTGATATCATAACCCCTGTCGTTTACAAACATTTCTGTGAACTTTATGGAATGAAAGAAGTTAGTTCGATTGAATGCATACAAAATATAGAACAGTTCACTCAAACTCAAATACTCCCCTCACAGCCACAATTTTTTTATTATGGAAGCGGTATTGTTTCTTCATGATATTTTTTATATGATCAGACGGGGTATGATATCCAGCTTCAGCAAATTCTAAGCGGATTTAATAAAAATACTGCATCTAGTCTTATCAAAACAAGACTTAATCAAATGATTTATATCGGTATGAAACCAAAAAATTATCTTGGTTTCTTTGCCAACACTAATTTCATTGATGCTCTCATAAAACTCAATCTCCCTTATATCGATATTCAGAGTAAAAATTATGTATATATAGTACCTGATAGAGTCAATACTATCAATAAAGATATCATTCCTCTTAAAAAATTATTGGATACCTTTGGATATCTTACAAATTTCCCTAATCTAGAGAACACGTTCTACAAACAAGAAAATAGATATGTGAAAATAATTTCTAATGCTAATCCCCTCATAGCGCAACAAATCAATAATTTAAAAACAAAATATTATCAAACACGTTCCAAAGATAAAATACCGCTTTTGCATTGATTAGGGATGGAATCCTATACCAAAAGATATTATCAATACGGCTCTTTTCTGTCCAATGTGCTTGGATTTGTCGATAAGAGCAATAATGCTTATTATGGCATAGAACAATATTTCGATGATGTCCTTCGTGGAAAAAATGGAAAAATAGTCTGACGTACCTCAGCATGGATTGGGCCTGTAGGAGCTAATGACTTTGAATTACAAGAAGCGCAAGATGGGAATGATGTCTATCTTACTGTAGATATCGGCATCCAAAAACAAGTGGAAAGCGTTATCCAAAAATATCATGACATCCTTAAAGATGATTCGATCAGTGTATTGGTCTACGATCCTTCCAATGGATATGTCAAAGCATCAGCTACCTATCCTTCCTACAATCCTAATAACTATAATGATGCGTTTACCTTGGAACCTCTTGGTCCTAAAAATTGATATATGATCGATGATGAAAGTTACGTAGAAATTCCTGTGTATATCAAAACGTGATGAGAATATACACTTGCTACGACCACGGATAGAAACGATACGACTATCCCAAAATATATCGCTAAAAATGTCTATGGACCACAAGTATTGGTTGATAAAAATACTGCGATGGCCTATGAGCCATGAAGCGTATTTAAAGCGTTTACCGTAGCGATATGATTGGATACTGATGAGATCAGATTTTATGATCCTTATAATGATCCTGGTAAGGTTAAAGTATGACCGTTTGAAATCAAAAATGCCGACAATAAAAATTGTATGTGAGATCGGAATTTCCTCCATGCGTTCGTATATTCCTGTAATGTGGGAATGGTGAGAATAGCACAAAAACTCGGAAAAGAAATTTTTTATAATTATGTTGATACCCTTGGATTTGGGAAAGCTACATGAATAGAAGTCGCGAATGAAGATTGATGATTTGTAGAAAGTGTTACTTCAGTATCTGATGCCAGATTTTACAATAATGTGTTCTGACAAGGGCTATTGGTGACTCCATTGCAATTGGCAGCCTGATATTGAGCGATACTCAATGGCTGATATTATGTCAAACCCACCATCATCAAATGAATCTTTGACAAAAAAATGAATACCTATTATCCTACCACCACAAAAATCACTAAACAGATATTCAGGCCTGAAACCACTGCAGCGCTCAAAGAAGCGCTCTTTAGTGTCGTTGAACAAAATCCAGAATTAAAATATGCGAAAGTAGAATGATATAAGCTCGGAGGAAAAACAGGGACGTCACAAATCTCCTATAAAGGGAAATATATGCAAGGGATATGATGGACAAACTGATCTTTTGTTTGAGTCATCACAAAAGACAATCCAAAATATATTATAGTAGTTCAGGTACGCAGACCAAGACAAAATATCTGGTGATGAGCTACTGCAGGAAAGATATTTTGAGATATCGCTAAATTCATCGTCAGCTATTCACTGGTAGATAAATAGTATATTACCATTGAAAATACGTCTGTATTCTCTATCATCTCATCAGTTTTTTTTATTCTATATCATAAAACAATGTTTGGAAAATTAGGAGAAATGAAAAAAATGTATGATAAGTACAAGACACTTCAAAATGCACTTAAAAATCTAGTTATTAGAGCGAAAGAAGGAAAATTCATCTGATCTGATGGCAGTGAACAAGATGCTATTATCGTAGATATCAGTGGAGAAATGAAACTTAGGGATCTTAAAATAAATGATACTGCACTTTTGGATCCTAGCAAAAAATCTGAATTAGAAGCTATTATCATGAAATGCTTCAAAAAAGCGCAAGAAAAAGCGCAAGAAATAGTCGGAGAAAAAACAAAAGAGATCCTTTGAGTGGATCCTTCTGATATGGCAAGCATGCTTGGTGGAGGCGGCATACCAGGGATGAATTAAATCGCAGGTTTTTATTTTATTTTCACGTTATGTATTTCTAATATTTCTGGCTCATAGCCATGATTTTTGTAGTAATCGAAAACTTCTTTGATATCTTCTATGGGAGTAGATGCTCATCACGTAATTGCTATACGATCATTGATAAAAAGCTCTTCTTCTCAATTTTCGAGGATATCTTCCAATGATTCTCAGTAAAAACTTTTCTTATCATTTTTTACTCCTATGGTATAGAGCTCTTTGGTATTATTGCTTTCTTTTCCTCCTATGACAATAAAAGTATCAAACATATCGAGATTCTGTAGTACTACTTCTTGTCTTTCATAGGTCGCTTTACAGACATCTGATGTTGTTGGTAATGTAGCATTAGCATATCTCTTTTTAATTTCTTTGAATATCTCCTGGACATAATCAAAATTAAGCGTTGTCTGTGAAATCACAGCAAATGCCGTATTTTTTTCTATCTGAGGGATTGATTCTTTGTCTTGAAATGCGTATGAAGTGCCTCATTGTGAAGCAATGTATCATAGAATATTTTTTCCTTCCTGATGATCTTTTTTTCCTAAATAAAAAAATGTCGTGATGCCTTGCTGGATAAATCCATCTATCTCAGAATATATCTTGGTTACAAAAGGGCATTCAAGATTATATACTGCTGTAAAATTTTTTCTAGCTTTCGTGATGATCTCCCTATTTGTACCATGAGCAGAAAATACCACTATAGCTTTTTCATAGTGGATATCATCAATGTTCTCTACAAAAAATATTCATTGTTTTTTGAATAAGCTCGTAACTTTAGGGTTATGCACCAATGAATGCACACAAAAAATCTTCTCTCCGGGATAGCGTGAAATGATATCATCGAGCTGATCTATAGATCTCTTGACCCCAAAACAAAAACTTGAAGGCGAGAGATAATAAACAGTTTTTGTCATCTATTTTTTATGTCCGATAAAAAGATTATTTTTCTCCTACAAATGAAAATACGATTTCCCTTTCTCTAGCATGATCAAGTTCAAACACCAAAACTCTCTGCCATCTTCCCAGCATAAGGTTTCATGATTGCACCGGTATCGTTTCACTGCTATTTCCGATAACCATAGCTCTGATATGTGCATGTCCATTGAGACATTCTTCTTTGCTTTCGCACATCGTTTTAGGATCTCTATGTTCCAGATCATTGTGCCTATATCTCGCATCGATGGAAATATTTTTATCACACCATTCTTTGAGATCGCCTCGAAATCCTTCCTCTGCTTCGTTGATTTTTATGACTGCCGTTGTATGACGAGTAAATATCGAACACAATCAATTCTTACCTCATTGATCAGCTATAAATTTTTTGATATCATCTGTGATATCTATGATGTCAAATGACTTGGTAGTCGAATATATCTTATTTTCACAACAATACATATTTTCTGACTCAGAATAAAACGTTTTGTGTTTATATCAAAACATCATCCTATTTCAACGATTTCCTCATATTCTTGACTTTATCTCTTGAATATTTATATGTGACAAAAACAAATAAAAAAAACCTAAAAAACAATCACTATGGAAAATTTCAATCTTACTGAAGTCATTGATCAGACCTTTGAAGGCATGATTAAAAAAAAATTAGTATCATTTACTGTCCATACCTTTGGAGACATCAAACAAATCACGCTTCCTTCCGGATTACTCCTTGATGCAAAATTCGCTAAAATAATTTTGCTTCGTTTGAATAGCAACAACGTGATCAAACTCGTGTACAATGACAATGACACATCCAAAATCTTGTCATTTGCCAATCCTCAGCAAAAAGAGATTACCTTGAAATGTTTGCGAGATAATGACATCCTGCCTGTTCCAGAAAAATTTTTGGAAGCAAAATCATTAGTGCTTGCTTTGTGTCAACCGCTTAGAGAAAATATGTTTCATGGAGTTTTTTGATTGATCGTATTATCTTTATTTATATTGAACTGATCCGTATCCGGGTCAGTTTTTTTTATTTGACTATTATTTTGTATCTCAGTTATTTCTGTAGTGTCTCTATCATCAAGTCTTGATGCCTATTTTTGAGATCATTGACTAGTGTTTTTTTGTTCTCCATAAATTTTCTGATATCAAATCCATATTCCTCCACCATCAATGATGTATGATCCACTCCGATATAATGAGGAAGAATAACGTAATCAGCACCTTGTTCATAAAGTTTAATCGCCTCATAAATATGATTCGCAACCAGAATAATGATCAGTTGAGGATTGTGTTGTTTGATAGTTTTGAGTAAGACGATATTCTCATCAAAAGATTTTACGGTGCTGATAATCATCTTGCTTTTTTTGACATTCAGTTCATGTAGAAAGTCTATATCGCTGACATCACCATAGATGCAAGGGATCTTACTTTTCTGGAGATGTGAAATGATGCCTGGATGCTCATCGATTACGAGAATCTTTTCATGTGTTTTTTGCAGTAAAGTATATAAATTGCTTCCAAATCTTCCGTATCCAAAGAGTACGATTTCATACTCTTTCTTATTTATCTTTTTGTATTCTTTGTTCCATACTCATGGAAGTAGATTCAATACCGGTTTAAAAAAATGATAAATTCTTTCTCCATACATCACAAAATAACTTGATCCTCCAATCGTAATCAATCCTATCAACGTGATCAATGAAAGGAGAGAAGCATCTTTGATGTATCATGAAGCGATCCCCATCGTTATAAACAAAAACGAAAATTCACTGATTTGTCCCAGCGAGATTCAGGTCAGGAAATTATTTTTTCTCGTATGTCCCATACATCCCAGTACGATCATTGTAATGATTGGTTTGACGATAAGCACGAATGCTATGAATATCAACAACGGTCGTGCAATGGCGGTGATATTTCAGAAGCTTACATGCGATCATAATAATACAAAGAATATCACGATAAAAAAATCTCTCAACGGTTTGATCCTGCTTGTGATCTCAAATCTATATGATGAATTTGCTAGAGTTATTCAGGCAATCAACGTCCCTATCTCCACTCCGAATCCAAGCCGATGAAACAATGCTCCGAGTATAAAACATCGTCCTATCGAGAACAAAAACAAATATTCTTGGGATTCAGCTATCTTTTTTGTCACTATCGGGATGAAATATTTACTGAGCAGATACACTCCTCATATGATTCCTATGATTTTGGTTATCAGTAAAGCGATAATACTCACTGATTGGGTATGCTCTATGCTCTTGAAGGTAGCCATCCCTATCATCAGAAGCATCACTATCAGATCCTGAACAATCAAAATACCTATACTGAGCCTTCCCGATGTCGATTCCATTTCCTCTTTATCGGACAGTAATTTCAATACTACGATCGTACTACTGAAAGCGAATCCTATTGAGAGAAAAGTTGAAGTCATTACATCAAATCCTAACGATGTAGCTATGAAATATCCAACTATTCATGTAATCACTACCTGAAATACTCCTGCAAGCAATGCTGTCTTTCCTAGATCTTTAATGATCGTCGGATTGAGCTCCATACCTACTATAAACAATAGCAACGCGATTCCTAAATTTCCAAATCACTGAAATGCTGTATTTGCATTTAATAAGCTTGGTATAAATAAACTTATAGCAGTACCCGCGATAATATATCAGATAATCATAGGCTGCTTAAGCAGCTTCATCAAACCTATACTTAAAAGTACGATTCAAATCACTATACTGAGTGCGGTAAACATCTGTTCTGCCATATTATATACCAAATAATATAAATATTATGTATTTGTCTAATTATACCCTAAAAATTATATTTGTCAAATTTTATAATGTATTGACTTTAATGTAAAATTTCATATTATTATATGAACAAAAAAAACAAAAAAATAAACCTTAAAAACTTAAATTGTATGGACACTACAACAAAAACTTCGGAAAAACAAGAAACAAGATATGCTACCGAACTAGACGGGAAAATATCTTTAGAACTAACTATGATTATAGTTAAAAGTTTTTTTGGTGCAGGTAAGGGCTATATCTTAGAGAAAGAAGAGCATACCCTAGGAGAAATCATTTTTCATCTGAATAATCAAAAATTTTCTCCTTGTAAAATTGTGATAGATACACGTGTTTTTAAACAGGAAGTAAAATGGGGTGAAAATAGTAGTCCTACCTCTATAGTGGGAATGATAGTAACTGAAATCGATTTTATTGCTGATTCTGAAGACACAGCTAAACAACTAAAAGATGATTTTATTTGTTTTATCAAGGATGCAGTGGACACATTAAAACTTCCTAAGGCCATTGGATATATCTTTGGAAGTAATGCCGTTAATAACTAATTCTTGACCAGGACGTATCGTCCTGGTTTTTTTTATCTCATATTCTTTAATTATTCCTCTATATTCTTGTTGATTTTCTTGTTTTCTTTACTGTATTTGTGTAGAAGTATTATGCTATTTTTTATTTTTTAATATCCCTCAGCTTATGAGTACTGCATCATCATTTCATGGTAAATTTATGTATTATGAAAACATCAATGGAAAAGAGAAAAAATTATCCAAAGATTTCACTGATCCAAAAAAATTCAATGAATTCACCAAAAAATACCCTATGCCGACACTATGAAGTATATTGGGATTAATTTCACCAAGCAAAAAACCAGCATTATCTCATACAAAAAAGCCTACAAAAAAGAAATAATATCAATAATTTTATAAAATAAGACACCAAAACTTCTGAAAGAAGTTTACCCTTAGACTACGCTAAGGACTTTGACGTCGTTTTTATCCCGCTTTAGCAGAATAGGAATTTTAGAAATTCCTATGTGATAAAAAAACACGTCATACCTGTATTTTGCGTGTTTTTTAGTATTGTAAAATATTTTTATGGTTTGTCAACTTTTGATAGGCCTAAAGCGTTGAATTTCCCTTATCTTTTGTTATACTTTTTGTGTTATCCGTACATTCGAACTTTTAGGGCATAGCGCCTTAAAGTTTTTTCGTCTGATAAAACTTTATTTTTTGTTATCATAGTCTATGAAAGCACAAGACAGTAAAATCATTGCTACCTGAACCGTCATGCCCCATTCCATTGAAGATGAGATTTCAAAATCGTATATCGAATATGCGATGTCCGTTATCGTTTCCCGTGCGCTGCCTGATACAAGAGATGGATTTAAACCCGTATTGAGAAGGATTCTTTTTGGTATGTACCAGATGAATAATTTTTTCAATCAGAAACATAAGAAATCTGCAAGAATTGTCGGAGAAGTGATGTGAAAATATCATCCGCACGGTGATAGCAGTATCTACGAAGCTATGGTGCGTATGGCACAACCACGGGCATTCAGATATCCATTGGTTGATGGACAAGGTAACTTTGGTTCTATCGATGGTGATGGGGCTGCGGCGATGAGGTATACCGAAGCGAGATTGACTAAAATAGCTGAAGAGATGTTAAATGATATCGAACAGGATACCGTTGATCGAAGAGATAACTTTGATGGCAGCTTGCAAGAACCTATCATGCTTCCTACAAAATTTCCCAACCATCTCTGCAACGGTACCATGGGTATTGCAGTAGGTATGGCCACTAATATGGCACCTCATAACTTAAATGAAGTCCTTGATGCATCATTACTCCTTTTGGAAAAAGAAGGAAAAAAAGATAAAAAATGAGAAGCTATCATAGTTTCTATCGATGATATCATGGAAATCATCAAATGACCTGACTTCCCTACTTGAGGAACTATTTATGACAGCAACAATATCAAAGAAGTGTATAAAAAATGAAAATGAGGAGTCATCATGAGAGGAAAGACTCATGTTGAAGAAGATAAATCAGGTAATATTATTATTATTGATGAAATCCCATATCTCGTCAATAAATCTTCTCTTGTAGCAAAAATCGGTGAATTGGTCGTTGATAAAAAAATCGAAGGTGTGACTGATATGAGGGACGAATCCAGCAAAAATAAGATCAGAATCGCTATCTATCTCAAAGCTGGCGTAGACGCGAATAAGATTTTAGTGGAACTCTATAAATATACAGAATTGCAATGCGCATTTAATTTCAATAATGTGTCACTTATAGAAGCTGGAAAACAGCCAAGACTCTTGAATATCAAGGATCTCTTGATGGAATTTGTGACATTCAGAAGATCGGTAGTGTACCGCAGATCAGTATTCCAGCTCAATAAAGCAAAAGACAGATTGCATATCTTAGAAGGTTTAAAAAAAGCGATTGATGTCATTGATGCAGTTATTGAGACCATCAAAAAATCTGAAACTAAAACAGATGCGAAGGAAAATCTGATGAAAAAATTCGAATTCTCAGATGTACAAGCAGAATATATCTTGATGATGAGATTGCAATCATTGGTCGGCCTTGAAATCAAAAAGGTCTTGGAAGAAATCGATGAAAAGAAAAAACTTATCGAAGAGCTTCAATCTATCATCGATAATCCAGAAAAACTTGATAAAGTGATCAAGGACGAATTCGTATATATGAAAAAAAATTATGGAGATGAAAGAAAAACAGATCTTTCACAAGATCTCAGTGTATATAATATCTCTGGAAGCCTCAAAGCATTTATGGATGCTGCAGATAAACAAAAAGAAGATGTCATCGTTTGGATCGGAAATGATTATAGCGTAAAAATCCTCTATCAGTCTAGAATCCAAGCTATCCCTGAGGAGACTATGGATCTCATCTATACCCACAATCAAGATAAATTGATCGTAATCACTGATATCGGTGAATTAGTGGTACAAAGACTAAAAGATCTTGGTACTTTTGTCATGAAACAGAATGCAATCAATCTCAAAGAGCATTTCTGACTCAAGGGGAAGATTTTATTTGCTAAGACCTTACATTTCGACTATCATCATCTGGTATTCCTTACTAACCAAAATAGCATCAAAAAAATAAACAAGGAACTTGTGCTTTCATTCAAAAAATTCCCTACCGTTATCATGAAGCTTGCAGACAAAGAGAAAATACTTTCTGTAGAAGCAGTGAATGATACCGATAATATCTGAGTAATGACTAAACACTGATGGATGCTTCTCTTCAAGAGCGGTAATCTGAGACCTATGGGAAAGACTGCCGGATGAGTAAAAGCGATTGAGCTTCAAGAAGGCGATGAAGTGGCAAATATGTTCTTACATAAAGGTGAACCCTTTATCCTTATCCATTCCAACAAGAATGGTAAACTCCTCAATCTTGAAGATCTTAAAATCCGAAAAAGAGCAAGAAAAGGGCAGGTAGTGATGACAGGAAAAGAGAGTCTTGAAGGTGGAATCAGCATCATCGAATGAGCTATCAGAATCAGATTCAGCGATAGCGTTATCAAGACTTTGCATTCTAACGACATCCATCTTGATGAACCTGAAACGCCGTTAGCAAAAATGGTTGATAAGAATATTGATGTCATCTATAGACCATGGGAAGAAAAAGAAGAGAATATGAGATACAAAGAAGAAAGAAAAAAAGCTGAAAAAGAAGCTGAAAAGATGGAAAAAGGGATAGCTGATGGTGAAGATAATGCGTCAACTGGTGAAGCTAAGGATGTTTCTGAAACAGATGAAGAAAATACTGAAGAATAGCATAAAATAAAAATAGATTTATCATATTTCTAGAGATTTCATGCAAAAAAAACACATTACTCTGATCGTTGTTTTCAATATTTTTTTGATACTTGCATGAAGTCTTATCGTATGGCGAGCAGTCAATGATAAACTAGATTCTCTAGGAAATTCTATAACCTCTACTGTCTGAACTCAGGTCAATGATATCAAAAAATCTGATATACTTGCAATCCAATCCTCTATCGTCCATTCCCTGGCTTCTGCACAACAATCCGTCGTAAGCATTATGATCAGCAAGGATGTTAAATTTTATATAGAAGATCCTTCTCAGGTCAATGGCCCAGGAAGCATCCAGCAACAAACCGCTAAAGTATGATGATGAAGCGGTATTATCGTTTCTAAACAAGGATATATTCTCACAAATAAACATGTCGTCCAAGACACTGCTGCTAAATATGGAGTCACGCTCTCCAATGGCAAGACCTACAATGTCGATAAAATTTGGTTTGATGATCTTTTAGATCTTGCAATACTCAGGATTATAGACTCTCAAGGAAAGCTTCCTACGGATCTGGTTCCTGCTTCTCTGTTATCTTTGGATACGCAAGTAGATATCGGACAGTTTACTTTTGTCATCGGGAATTCGCTTTCCAATTATGCAAATAGTGTGACTATGGGCATTATCTGAGGCAAAAACAAACAGCTCACTATCAACAAAAATAACCTTTATGTCTGACTCTATCAAACAGATGCTCAGGCAAATCCTGGGAATAGCGGTGGTCCTCTCTTGGATATCAATGGCAATACTCTTTGAATCACTACTGCTATCGCTGAAGGAGAAGGCATGACGTTTGCATTGCCAATCAGCAAAGAATTTGTGGCTGGTATTATCAAATCAATCGAAAATTTCTGAAAAATAGCGAGACCTATCATCGGCATCCAATATGTGAATATCACACCTACGCTTAAACAAGAAAAAAAACTTACCGTGGATAATTGAATTTTTATCACTGACGTTCTTACGGATTTACCGGCAGCGCAAGCTTGACTCAAGGTATGAGATAGCGTTCTCAGCATCAATGGGGAAAAAATAAACAATCAGCTCCCGTTTCTCTATCAGCTCTATACCTATGTTCCTGGAGATCAGATTACATTGGATATTGTAAGAAATGGTGAAGAAATGAAATTTAACGTGCTTTTGTGATGAAAAACTCAGCAATAGTTCTCTATTTTTCGTACAAAAGAGCTATTTATGTCACTATTTATCTAAATGTAAATTCCAATCCTCTTAGCAAGCCAGAAAAATTTGAAAATAAGCGATTCTATAGATACACTTGAGTATCAATATATTTATCTCATGAATTCATAGTATGGCTACATATATCCCTGATTCGCTTATCAACGAAATAGAAGAACTCAAAGAGTTGTGAAAATTTGATGAAGCTATCAATAAAGTTAATACCATCCTTTTTAGGGATCCCAATAACGAAGATGCACTTTTGCAAGTGACTGATATCCAATATAGAAAAGGTGAAATCGGGAAAGCGAGCAAAGCGATAGATTTTTTGAATGCAAGAAAAAATAATACTGACCCGCTTGGACTCTATATCAAAGGTGTGCTTGAGATGGAAAAAAATCATCGAATGGAAGCCAAAAAATATCTCCAACAAGCCTTAGAAATCACAAAAGCAGAAAATCATGAAATCCTTAGATGCTATGGACTCTGCGAATATCGATATGGCAACAGAGAAAAAGGGCTAAATTTCCTCAAAGATGCATTTCATATCAATAGTACTGATGCTGAAGTCATCTACAATCTTATAGAGCTTTATATCCTCGAGCATAAATATAAGCAAGCAAAAGACATGATCAGATATTTCTACAAACATCGTGAGAAATTACAGACTATCGATAAATGAATGGACTTCTATGATCAGAAAATATCTTTATTTGAAAAATTCATCACTACCCAGCATATGTTCAAAAAACAGACTAAAGACGCATAAATTACATTAAAAATTATCTCATTTATCATTTATACTCGTGTGTAATGTTGAAAAGTTCACTTTCAAAAATGTTTCCTCATAATCTCTCCACGATCCTCAAGACTTCATGGACTAATATTTTTGGTGTGAGCATCTTTATCGGGTTTTTGCTTTTTCTTTTGAATATATTTTTGGGAGTTTCTCTCTATTCTCATCAATTTACTGGACAGCTCAAAGATAGGCTCGGGATGTACTTCTATATCAAGGATATGTCCGGATATCAACAAACCGATATTTCAAAAAGAATCATCACGCTCAAGGATCAGCTTGAAACACAGTGACTCAGAGTAATGTTTTCATCCAAAGATGATGCGTTAGCTTTCTTACAAAAAAAGATACCTGATGTCGTAAATAACTTCCAAAAATTCGGAATCGATAATCCACTACCGGCAACCTTGTACGTCATGTTTGATAGCAATAGCAAATATGAATCGCTAAAAACCATCATCCTCCAAAACAAAGATATCATCCTAAACACCAAGGATGTAGAAGTAGGATCCACACTTAAGGATCAGGAAAATAGAGTTCTCACCATTATCAATCTGAGTAATTTCGTGGTCGGACTTTCCTATCTGATCATAGCGATACTTTTGGCGATCATCTTATCATTCATCGGATTCTTACTCAAAAACATCTTTCATACGTTTCATAGAGAACTTGAAGTCAGAAAAATACTTGGAGCTACCTACAATCAGATTATGCAATGATTTACAGCTCTTACGGTGAATGTACTCAGTTTCTCATTCCTTATCTGCATAGCATTATTGCTTGTCAGCTGAATCACCATCAACTACTATATATACAGCCTTTTCAATGTAACGCTCTGGAGCGTATTTAGCAATATTCTCTTGGTTATAGGTATCTTTATAGGAGAGATTATCGTGGTAGCGTTTGCAGGATTTGGATTTTCTTACTTCTTTGCTCGTGCACTTAATAAAAAATTATAAAAATTACATACAAAAAAACAGACAAGCCATGATGCAAGTCTGTTTTTTTGTATGTGTTGATAATTATGCTTCTATCTGTATTCCAGGACCCATTGTAGGTGCTAAGAATATTTTTTTGATAAGTTTTCCTTTTACTCCTGTTGGTTTGTTCTCTTCAAGAGCTTTGATGAAGGCTTTGATGTTGTCTTCTATCTGAGCTTCTGTGAATGACATTTTTCCTATGGAAGCATTAATATTTCCTGTTTTATCAAGTTTGAATTCCATTTTCCCTTTTTTGAATTCTGTGATTGCTTGAACGATATTTACTGCTACTGTTCACGCTTTTGGAGACGGCATCAATCCTTTAGGTCCAAGTTGTTTAGCTACAGGAGCTAAATCTCTGATATGTTCAGGTGTAGTCAATAACACATCAAAATTGAATTTTCCTGCTTTGATCTCAGCAATCAAAGTTTCTGTCCCAGCAATATCAGCTCATGCATCTTTTGCAGTTTTTTCGTCAGCTGTATAGACTGCGATTCTTTTGCTTTTTCCTGTTCCGTGAGGAAGGATAGTAGTTCCTCTCATCATCTGGTCATTATACTTTGCGTCTGCATTAGTTTTGACAGCGATCTCTATAGATCCATCAAATTTTGTATAACTTGATTTTTTGAGTAATGCTACTGCATCACCAATAGAATACACTTTACCTGGGTT
>JAHFJL010000003.1:14423-47876 GCA_023245855.1 bacterium | reverse complement strand
TACTGATGAGCTTTACGAGCAGAGTTTGGCTCGAGCAGGAAAATATAATTCAGAACTAGCGAAATTGATGCAGTCCGATGTTGCTTATGTAAAAGCGGCATTGAATATCGAACGTCATACACAAAAAGATCCAAAGAGATTCGCTACCTACGCAGATATCGAGACGCAATTACTTTTCTTTTTTGACGACGAACGAACTAAACTTAGGAATGAGGGAAAAGGAAAACGAGAAGAACTACTTCCTTCAACTATTACTGCTGAAATAATGAAAAAATTCGTTGATGAGTATAGTCAATCGTTCGATTTAACGATGTCCGTAGAAGAGTGGTTCAATCAGTTGAAAGAAATCTGAAAAAAATATGGTTTTGCCAGTAATAATGCAGAATTTAAAGAGTGAGGATATATCTGAAAAATAGGTGATATTGCTATGTTTATGAGAATGCAATTATGCTGTACCGGTAAGACTCCTGACTTGTATTCAGTGATGCAAGTGATGGGAAAAGAGAGAGTAAGCAAGAGACTTTCAATAGTAAAATAAATCAATTTCAATAAAAAAAACATATAAATGAGTGCCTATATCCATAGGTACTTTTTTTTAAAAAAAATTAATACAGGGAAAAATAAATAATCGGCAATTTTTTGGATATATATGCCTAAAAAGCTCTCAAAAATTACTAGAATTAATTTTTGTAAAAAGTCCACTAAAAATCCATTAAAAATGCAGTCAGAATTTGCCAAAATGCCTATGGCGAGTATAATTATCATAATATAAAATATTTTTTTTACATTATCCCATAAAGTTCGTTACAATTCTCCATGAAAATACCCAAAAAAAAACCACAACATATCCATACCAAGGTAAAGCATCATATGCACAAACACGGATTTAAATATCTGCTTTGAGTGCTAGCTATTTCGCTAACCTGATTTCTCTTGTTTCAAAATTCTCCACATGCAGATATGAGAGAATCATGGTGTAGTGATAATTCTTGAAGTCTGGATATTTCTGGAGATGAATGTGAAAATTTAGTCAGATTATATACTTCTACCAATTGATCGGGGTGGACCAATACGGGAGGATGGTTTGTTTCAACTACAGTCTGTGGTGTTTGGCATGGTATCAATTGTAATACTGATAACCATGTAAATAATCTCAATCTCGCTTATAATAATCTCTCATGAACTATTCCTTCGCTTACGGGATTGACTAGTCTCGCTTATCTCTATCTCAATAATAATGGATTGACGGATATAGGAGACAACGCACTTGATGGAACAAATGCAAAATTTCTTTTTCTGGGCAACAATCCTGGATTGCCTGTCAGAAACGAAATGTTTGCTGGAAGCACTCCTCGATATCTTAGTTTAGATCATAATTGATTGACAAGCGTACCCGATCTTAACGTGATAACTAGTCTTCAGCAACTTGATCTATCAAACAATCAACTCACAATCTCAAATATCCCTAGTTTTACAGGATTATCTAATCTTAACAAACTGGATGTATCTAGCAATCTTCTGACAGATATACCTAATATCGCTGGACTTTCTAATCTTCAGCAGCTTTATGTATCTAGCAACCAGATTACCAGTCTTCCTAGTTTTGCAGGATTCCCTAATCTTCATTATCTGTATTTAGATAGCAACCAGCTCACTACGATTCCTGATAGCTTCACATCACTTAATGCTCTATCTGTATTGCAAATCTTCACTAATAAAATTTGTACCTGATCTTTGAGTATGGATGTTATGGCGTTTTTGAATAGTACATTAGGCGGGAGTTGGCCATCTGCTCAAGACTCTAGCGCTTGTTCAGCACCAGCTGGATTCGATTGTAGTACAGTCACTGACATCCCTCAATCTGAATGTGAAAATTTGGTCAGTATATATGATTCTACAAATTGATCCGGATGGACGAATACAGGAGGATGGCTATCTTCACCAACGGTTTGTAGCGGTGGTTGGAGCGGAATCGTCTGTAATAACCATGTGAGTATAATCAATCTTTCCAATAATAATCTCTCATGAACTTTACCTTCGCTTACGTGATTATCCGATCTAATGAATATTTCTTTATCAAATAATTATCTGACAAGTATCACGAATGATTCCTTTTCTGGATTGACTCATCTTGAATATATATACCTAGATTATAACCAACTAACAAATCTACCTAGTTTGAACTGACTTTCTAGCCTTTATTCTTTCTATGCAAATAATAATTTTTTCACAGACATACCGGATTTTACTGGACTGACGGGACTTACCTTTATTAATTTAGATCAGAATGATATAACAAGTATTGCTACAGGTGCATTTGCTGGACTTTATAGCCTTCAGACAATCCATTTAGCAATGAATAGGATAGCAGGTATAGGAGATAATGCGTTTATTGGGTTGTCTAGCGGATATTATATCGATGTAAAATATAATCAAATAGGAAATATAACACAGGATACGCTTTCTGGATTGTATACGACTCGAGCTTGGCCTGACTGACATTTATTCGTCGGAGACAATAGTCTTTGTATAGATTCATTAAGTACACCAATGATTAATTTCCTTAATGAAAGTAATTACAGCTTTATGAATTTTGGTTATAATTGGTCATTGCATCAAGATACTAGTGCATGTCCAGTACCTCTAGTAGTGACTGGATTCAACGACACCTGGTGTGATTTCAATTCGTGAAGTTTGGATGTCCCTGTAACAGAATGTAAAGCTTTAGCGAGATTCTATAACGCTACCAATGGAGACAACTGGAATTTGTATCTAGGGGGTGGATATTCTCCTATTTATGGAACCGCTGGCACTGGAAAGCAATGGTGAACTACAACAGGAATTTGTAATCGATATGATGTATATTGTGCAAAGACCACAATCCCTGATGTATGTATGCAGTTTGATGTTAGTTGTATCGGTGGACATGTAACGAAATTGAGTATCCACTCAAGCAATCTTTCATGAACCGTGCCTTCGCTCTCCGGATTAAATTATTTGGATCGTCTTGATTTAGAAAATAATCATATTTCCAGTTTTGCCAGTGTTTCCGATTTACCTAGTCTGACATATCTTACTTTAAACTATAATAAGATATGTATCTATTCATTAAATACAGACACATTTAACTTCATTAATACCAATTTTTGAATATACTGGCAATCTTTACAAACTCCAGATAATTGTACACCACCAGTGTTCTCTTGTGATACGGTTGATATCTCTCCAGCTGAATGTGAAGCGTTAGTGAGACTATATACGGGAACAGATGGAGACCATTGGACTACTACAGGTCGCTGGCTTAATGGATGGACTATCTGTAATGATGCCAACAATGGTTGGAACGGGATCTCTTGTAGTGCTGGACATGTGACTTCGATAAATCTATCAACCAACAATCTCTCGTGAGAATTACCTTCTCTTTCTGGATTGGCCTATCTCACCACTCTTAATCTCAGCAGCAACAACATTACAAATATATCTAGTAATGACTTTAATTGATTATCTGTTCTTCAAAATTTATCTCTCCAGAATAATCAACTAACAACTCTTTGAGCTGATTCTTTTAATTGATTATCTAGTCTATTAAATCTTCATCTAGAGAATAATCTTCTTACGGATATCTCGACCGGTGCTTTCAATGGACTCTCTGTTCTTCAAAATCTCTATCTCCAAAACAATCAATTAGCTACGCTTCCTGAGAGCCTTATCACTGAACTTGCGGGACTGCCAGGGACATACTATGTGGGAATGGATTGACTCGCATATTCTCTCTCGCTACAAAATAATAAGATATGTACAAATACTTTGAGTTCTGATCTTATCTCTTTCTTGGATAGCAAAGCGTCATACAATGATGGATATTCATTCTATTATAATCGGGAAAATGTCCAAGATACTACAGCTTGTTATACCTGTGGTAACGGTATTGTAGAAACAGGTGAACAATGTGACGATGGAAATAATACAAGTGGTGACTGATGTTCCGCTACTTGTACTCTCGAACATATTCCTGTTGCACAAAATGTTTCTATCTCAGGTACAATAGTCAACGGGCAAACACTCACAGGCAACTACACCTACTTCAATGACTTCTGGATACCCGTAGGTATCCAAGGGCTTGCGAGCGGAGCGGTCTCAAGAGGACCAGCATCATACACCTCTCTTGCGTTTGATAGCAGCTGAACTCCCTATATAGCATACAAAGATGATTTCTGCAGCAATTGGCTTGATCCTCCAAATTGTATAGATAACGTAAGTAATATCACCGTAATGAAATGGAACTGATCTTCTTGGACTACCATAGGCTCAGGACAATTTTCCGTTGATGGTGTAAATAGCAATATCTCGCTCGCCATCAATCCAACCACCAATAAACCGTATGTAGCATATACCAATTGATATGGATCTTCCGTCATGAAATTTAATGGCAGTAATCGAGCATTTGTCGGTACTTCAGCATTCTCTAGTGGTTCAGTATATTATCCATCGCTTGTTATAGATTCGGATGGTACTCCTTATCTTGCTTATAGAGATGATTGACATAGCTACAAAGCTACCGTAAAAAAATTCAATGGAACTGATCGAGAATTTGTGGGTGTTCCAGGATTGTCCGATAATTATGCAGGATCGCCTTCGCTTGCTATAGATGCTAATCATATCCTATATATTGCTTATGCAGATGGAGCAGTTGGATATGCAATCACCGTACAAAAATTTAATGGAAGCAGTTGGGAATTTGTCGGTACTCAAGGATTCTCCAATACTCAAGCATTTGATTCTTCGATTACTATAGGTAATAACAATACTCCTTATGTAGTCTACCAAAATTACCAAGGCAATACCAATCAACAGACCACTACCATACAAAAATTCGATGGCGCTTCTTGGGTTGCTGTAGGATCACCAATCGCTGATGGTATCAATGACGCAGTCTCACTTGCTATAAATAGTAGTTGAGTGGCTTATGTTGCTTATGTTGATGCTACTACTAGCAACAAAGCTACTGTACAAAAATTCAACGGAACTGATCGAGAATTTCTCGGTGGTACACCAGCTTCTACAAGTTGAACACTATATACTTCACTCACTATCAATCCTATCAGCGACCTTCCTTACATTGCATACACGGATAGCACAAACAATAACAAAGCTACCGTAATGAAGTTCTGAACTGATCCTCAAGCTACTTCTACATTCAAACGATATCTCAATAATAGTGAGATTCCTGGAGAGACAAGCAGAACCTATACGGTAACTCCTACAGATAATACAACCCTCATATTTGAAGTCACTCCCGTATCTCAATCATGAAAAGTTGGAGCTCCTGCACAAAGCTCGGGATTCTCTATCGATAACTGTCCGTTAGTGATCAATCCTGATCAAGCCGATGTGAATACCAATGGTATTGGTGATGGCTGTGATTGTTATACTGACAATATCTGTACTACAGGAAATGATATGAATAATAACACTATCTGTGGTTGAAGTGGTGCATATACATTTGTAAGAAAATGGGGATTGCTAGGTCCTGATAACGGACAACTTAATTGACCTGGTGATATAAAAGCAGATGTACAATGAGATACTTATGTTGCAGATTCAAGTAATAATCGTATCCAGAAATTTATACCTCCTGTGCCTGCAGGTGATGCTGCATGTGTACCAGGACCAGCAGTCTGTGGAAACGGAATCATAGAAACAGGTGAACAATGCGACAATGGAGCAAATAATAGATTATGACTCTATTGTGATGCGAATTGTTTGACGTACACCGTAGATATCCCGTCAAATAGATCAGATCAAAATACTATTATTGATGAATTTACTCGTAAGAGATACATCAATGGAACAGGCACTTTAGAAAACATCCAAAATGGAACCTATGTAGGAAGCAGAAGAATCAGGAGTGAATTCAGTGATGGAGAGATATTAATCCCTTTTATCATGCAATCAACGGGAGCTGACAAAATAGAAATGCAAGCACCTGCTGGCATCGTAGTCAAGAAGCAAGATAATAGTCCATTTCTTGGAATTCTCGACACTCCAATCGAACAATCGACTTCACTCGCTACACAAGCAGGGATCCCTAATGTTCTTGCTGTAGTAGACTTCGGTAACAATCAAAACGAATCAATCCATTTTACAGATATATCAGATCATCCTGTAAACGTACAGCTGAGAATACCGGTTCCAGGAGCTGCGATAGGAGATTTTGTTTCGGTTTATTATTCTCATGACGATGGATCCACATGGACCGCCTCAACTCCAACTAATGTCATAAATATCAATGAACATCCCTATGTATCAATAGATACTAATCATCTCACTCTATTCGCAATTGGGATTTCAACGGGTACTTTCGTCATCAACAACGATGCTCCTTCCACAACGAGCGATTCAGTTACACTAAATATCAATGCTACGTGAATACAAAATATGAGTTTCTCCAATACAGGCGCAAGTGGATCACGAAGCGATTGGGAAGGATATGATCCTACCAAAGCATGGACACTCTCCACAGGATTCGGAATGAAGACCGTACGAGCTCAATTTGACACTGACGGAATAACTGGTACCGTAGAAGCATATACCAATGACAGCATCAATTATACAGGTGCGAGTGGTATTGGATATTGTGAATATGGAAAAACATTGGATTTCGGTACCATAATATATGCATCATCAGGAAGATCAATCACCTGATCATTTATAACGATGAGCGGCAACAACGCATGGTTCTGTAACGATATTCAAGGAGCTGCTCCTCGAACTTTGAGCATCCAATCAAGTGATCTTCTCAATATCACCACAAATATCCCCGCACATACTATCCCAAGCAGCAATATCTTTATTAAGAATCCTGCAGCAACAGTGAGCTCATGAATATGTATTGCGAATTCATGATCATCATTGGATGCACGAACAAGCATCGGTACAGATACTGTCGTCCTTGGAAAGTCAGCAAGTACAGGAAATATATGTAAGATAGAAACTTCTCAAGTAGAGCTTAGAATAGATATTTCTGCATATCAAGCATTAGGTCAATATTCTGGTACGCTTATTATCACGCTTCCTAGTTTGTAAATTAGAAAATAAGTATGTAAATATTTTTTAAAAAATATATAAAAAAAACCAATCGGAGATACCGATGGGTCAGATGTTATACTATTACTGCATTGTCTTTTTTATATTGTTTGATATATATCAGGTTTTTAATAGATACTATCACTCTCACGATAGTTATAGATATGAAATACCCCAGGAAGGCAATTGCAGATCCAGGGATCTTTTGCCCGCATATAAACCAAGTATATAAGATAAAAAGTATTCCACTTAGACCTGTTATTGCAAAAAGAATATAGACGCTATTGGTGATCGTACTTATAAAAAGTCTAAAAATATCGATAGTGTCTCTTGATAATGGTATCCCGCACAGTATGCCAAAGATAATAAAATTAATAAGTGATATTATAGCATGGATGCTACTGACATAAGTAAGGGATTGTAACCATACAAAATCAGTGATAATAAGAATAGTGATAATAATTAGAGCAATTGTATAAGAATTTTTCATAGTTTTGAGTTTTAGGTTAGTTTTTTGTTTTTTTGATGTTTGTCATTGTATATAAAACATGTAAAAAATCAATCCTTACCTAGGAAAACCTGTTGTCAGAAATTAACAACAGGTAGAAAAAATTGCTTATGAACTTTAGTCTAAAAGTTTGCATTTTTTTTGATTCCGGGTATAATTATTATAAGGACTAAACAGACAAACGATCAAATAAAAAACCAATCGTTTCATCGCTTTGACGTTTTACCGTTTCATCGTATTATTATGGACGCAAACTTATTGATCACCCTCCAAAATTACTGACTTTCTGAGAAAGAAGCAAAGATATATCTTTCTTGTTTGGAGCTTGGATCAGGACCAGCAAGCACTATTGCAAGATACACTAATGAAAAAAGAGTGACCGTGTATTCTCTTCTCAAAGAACTAAAAAATAAAGGAATAGTCAATGTATTGGAAAGAAAAGATACAAAATATTTTTCTGTAGTTTCTCCAAAAATACTTGCAGAATTACTAGAACAGAAATTTTTGCAGTTCAAAGAAAAGGTGCCGGAATTCCTTTTGCTTACTGAAAAAATAGGTACTGCACCAAAGATAAATTATCTGGAAGGGATATCATCGCTCGAAAAGTTGTTCGCTGATTTTGCTACTACGACCGAGGATATGAGAGTGATTCTATGAACTCCACAAAGACACAAAAAAACATTTTCACTCTATGCGTGACCTTATCGTATGATGAGAAAAAAGAAATGATTAATCTCCAGAAGAATCGTAACTGCTGATAATGTAGATGTAAAAAAGGAACTAGCGGATGATAAACTCCATGGTAGAAAAACAGTGATTATCAATGATTTCCCTTTGCCAATTCATGCCGATGTGAATATTTATGGCCCAGGAAAAGTAGCGATCGTATTTTTTGATAAAGACAATATTCCTCATGCATTGATTATAGAAAATAATGAGGTGTATACGACAATGGTTGGTATCTTTGAATATCTCCGAGTATCACATACCAAAAAAGTCATAAAAAAGAAAAAATAAATCAGTGTGTTGTTATTGTTCAACAACAGTAAAATCAGCATATGAATTGACATTTTGTGAATTTTGAGTACATACGGCGATACAGTTTTAATTCTAACGATATTATCATGACAGCAAAAAAAATCACTACACCAAACACTTCAGCTGATGAGCAAGATCAGTCGTGAATTTCCAAAGAAACAGAAAACACAAAATCAGATCTCCAAGAAAATTTAGATACTCCCAACGTAGGAGATACTATGGAATTTTATTTTCCAGGAGCATCAGAATCTTGGCAGTGATATGTTAATAAAATAAAGTCAGTTTTGAATACTATGGATGCTAAGAATCTCATCTGAGTAAAGGTTATATGTTTGGAATATACACCAAAAGAAGGTGATCGTATGACAGAATTTAAAGGAATAGATGTAGCATTAGATATAATCATCAAAAATCCTAATGCAAAAATAATTCTTACGAGTACATATGATATACAGAGTAAATCTTTAAACGAAAAGAGTGATAAGATTAATCTCTTGATGTCCAAACCCAATGTAAAATTTGTCAGATTACCATTGGTACCACAAGATTTGATTAATGCATTCAAACCCCAAGAATCTCAAGAAGAAAAGGAAGAAATCCTGAAAACGATAACATTTAAAATGGGAATTAGTAGATGAGATGGGTATGAAGATCAGCTAAAAAAATCTCTCAGAAAATTAGAGATTGCATGATTAAAGGATGCTGTTTTTATAGATCTTATAGCAAGATTTAAGGAAGGCCAATATTTACAACAACTCAATGGGATAGAAGCGGTATTGGACGAACTCAGAAAAAATCCAGAGAAAAAAATTGTTGTCTTTTCTTTGTTAGATAACGACTCTATGGAAAAACTTGTTATTCGTGTAAACAAGAAAGATAAATTTGATCTTATTCGCAGCGGTAAGAATGTAAGATTTTTTGAATATGGCGAGGATCCAAAAAATATGGAACATCTCTTTGATGGAAAAAAATCAGAATCAAAAATATCAGATGTAGAAGGTGAAACAGCTTTTCAGAAAATTTTGGAAAGTGAGATAAATCATTTTCTTCATGATGCAAAATATGATGTGAAGGATATTTTACAATATCCATACGAAAAACAATTAGAAATGATTTTTGCAAAACCACGTTGAGAAAAAACACAAAAGCTCAATGATTTCGAAGATAAATTGATTGGATTGCTTCAATTCCAGCATCCTAGCTTCAAAAAATTACCAAGAGAAAATAATTTCCAATGAATCATAGATGCATACAAATATATCCGTGCGCAAGTGTTGCCTGAAGACACAAGGTTTGAAGGTGTTTTTATAGATCGAGACGGTACATTGTATGATAATGATAAGCTCCAATTCAACCAGAATATTGTTGATATGATGCAAAAATATGAAAAAGAGGGTAAGAAAATAATTATATGGACTCAAGGAAATCTTGAATTGAAACAGAATCTTTTGGATCAAGCAGGATTGAAATATGAGGTAAAAAGCAAAACTGATTATAAATGAGGAACGGTTGAGATCGCGATAGATAACGATTCACCGGAAGTGATGTTCGCTAATGCAAAATTGAAAGCAGAACAGCATATAAAGATATAATTATGTTTATATATATTTATTTTGTTGATATTATTTTTTCATGGAAAATACAGAAAATCCGATTATCCAAAACATAAGAGATTGATTTGACGAGCTCTTTCTCTGAGGAAACAGAGAATTGTCTCCCGCATCAAAACAATTATTCACTGCATTATGAATCGAGTGATTCGCAGAGATCTGTGCAATGTCCAAAAAATATGGATTCAATACTTCGCAAAAGATATTGCAGGATCTCGTGAAACTCTCTTTTGTGGTATATGGCAACGTAGATAAACTACCACTTCAAAAGAAGGTGATACTCCCAAACAAGAGCTGATCATACAAATTTATCGTAACCTCATTGCCGCATATGTTGCTTCGTAAAACAACAGATACTGAATGTAAAGACGAAGATACGAATGTCCTTTTTCTGGTATCTACAGGTGATGATATGCATTCCAAAATAGCAGAAAAAGTAGGATTGCAAGGAATCATATGAGAAACCAATATCATCTGATGAGCTTGGATAGATATAGATCATGAAAAAAAAGTGTTGAATATCCGTGATGATTCGGGTAGTTATGGATCATGTTCAAATCAGATGGTGGAATGGATGTTGCAAGAATATAAAAATCAGTGATATACTATTACGATCAATATGACCCATCAAAATGAGTTTTTCGTAGAAGAATAGGAAATATGAACCGTAAAATATGTCAGTAAAAAAGAGCTTTAAATAGCTCTTTTTTTATTCAGTGTAAATTGTTCTGATAAAAGAGAAATGATAGGCAGATTCACTATATTTATTGCAAAAAACACTTACGCAAAAATTTGCAAAAAAAGACGTTTCCGGGTATAATTATTATAAGGACTAAACAGACAAACGATCAAACAAAAAAACAATCGTTTATACGTTTAATCGCTTTATCATTTCATCCTATTATTATGGACGCAAATTTATTGATCACCCTCCAAAATTATGGACTTTCTGAGAAAGAAGCGAGAGTGTATCTCACGGTTTTGGAATTGGGAACTTCGATAGCAAGCACTATCGCTAGACGTGCAGAACTCAATAGAGTGACGACCTATACTTTGCTCGAAGATTTGAAACGAGATGGTATCGTCAACGAAACCACAAAAGAAGGTGTAAAATATTACAGTGTTATCAGTCCTGATATCCTTTTGAAACAACTTGAACAAAAGTATGAAAGTTTCAAACAAAAGGTTCCTGAATTATTAGCCATGGCTGAAAAGTTCGGCAATAAAATAAAGGTCCAATTTTTTGAATGATTGGAAGGAATAGTCAAAATGTATGATGATATGTTGAGTTCTACCCATGAACCTATTCATTCGTTTTTAGGGCTTGAGGATATGCAGCCTACGCTCAAAAAACGTTTGTTCGAATGATTTCTTCCCCAAAGAATAAAATTAAAAATACCTGCAAAAGTTATCGTAAGCAACCAAGAAGCGAATGTAGATTATAAAAAATTAGATAAAAAAGCGTTTAAAGAGACTCATATCATCAAAACGCCGCTTTTTTCTTTGCGTGGTGAGATCAATATTTATTGAGAGAATAGAGTATCTATAGCCATGTTCAATGATAAGGAAATGTCATGAATCATTATCCATAGTACAAGCATGCACGATAGTCTCAAAAGCATATTCAATTTTATCTGGAAATCGAAATAATTGATGGGATTAAAACAATTCCTACAAAAAAACAAACTCATAAAAACTCCAGAATTAGGTCTAGAACCAAGAAAAATGGTAAAAGATGTTAAGATGGATATTTTTAATGTTCTCGCAAATGATGAAGAAAAAAATTCAGAAAAAATAAATGATTACGGACTTTCTATACAGGAGGTTGAAAAAATTTTAGAAGACATGCTCTTGGGGAAAAAGATATCTGATGGAAGTTTTCTTTATGCGTGGAATAAGCAGGATGCTAAGGGTAGGGAAAACTGATCAACAAAATTTTCTGCTATAGCGCATTCACCTCTCTATCATGAAAATATCAACAAAAATGAAGAAGCTCTTTATGAAGATAATCAATTGGATGCATATATATCAAATATCAGTAGAAATAAAACAACGCATATAGAATTATGACCAGAAAGTGGAAAAAAATTTATCCAGTATTCAAATCAACGAGATCCAGAACATCTGCATCTCCAAGGTAAAAAGTATATATGAGTTGATGTAAGTGGAGTCTATGTAGATATGGCCAATAAAAATGTCAAAAAAATAGGAATGGTTTGTGAATCGGTTCCAGGAGATTGGTTCGAACATAGTGTATTTGAAACAGAAAAAAATCAGATATATTATTTTTTCGGTGGCAGTATATGTAATTTAGATGTAGGAGATGTGACAGATGCTATATATCAAAATAAAGAAAAAACCATCATAAATCTTTTGAAACGCATGAGATCAAATCAACCGTTGTCTAGTACGCCGGTAGTGCTTACATATTATGAAGCACCAGATAAGAATGATGCAGAGTATCAAGATAAGGTAGCTAAATTGAAAGCAATATATTGATCCAAAGAGAGCGAAACATATTATGACGAAAAAACACACCATGCCTTGTCCGATTTTATACTTTCCGGTTTTGAAGCTTTATGATTGGATAGATCAAAATTAGAATTTCTTGTAGAGTATGATGATAAAATTTCTCCAGCTATGATAAAGCTTGGAGCAAAATTTACTGAAAAAACAGAAATAAAAATAGGAAACAATACTATCGTTAAAGAAAAAGGTCAGAGTATTTGGGCCATCAAATCCCAAAGGTTTAGTAAAGAAATGTTTCAAAAAATAGCCCATGACTGATGATTTACCGTCAAATATCAAAAATCTGATAATGGGGTTGCAGTAGCGGTTCTCCAAAGTAAATTGGGGATCTATGATAAATTTAAGAAAGCAAGGAATGTATCGTATTGAATATTGATATGAGCTACGCTATTGACGTGATGATTCTCTGCTAAACATATCTTGCATCAAAAGGAAATCCAAAAACAACAAGAAAAGATGGATGTAGATTTTACGAACAAACAGAAAATATATTTTTATGGTGATCATTGATATTATGAACTCAAAACTGACGCTGACAAGATTGAATATATAGATAAGTTGAAGGATGAAATTTTTGAAAATATCTTGGTGCGTTATGATGTACAAGGAAACGAAGATGAAGTAAAAAAGCTGATCAGATCATATATAAAAGATAGTGAAATACTTAGAAGATTTGCAAATTCTGAAAATCATACCTACAATATCTTCGAAACTGGCGATAGTTTTGTGAAAAAGTACGGAGATGTCTTTTTAGAGAGAGGGATCGACAAAGTCCCGTATGAACATCTCAAAGAGTACGAACAATATTTCAAAGACATTATCATAGATCCTAATATTCTACTCCAGGAAAAAACAGTACTTCATGGAGATCAAGGAACAATAAAATCAAACGAAATGTATAAGCTTGATCCTAGGTATAATAATCAGTGACTGTATGCTGATATAGATTTAGTAGGTATAAAAGACGGAAAAAAAACAGAATTAAAAGAAATAAGAACAGTGCCAGTAGAAAATGAAGATGACCCTCGTGTCAGGACGTATCTAAATTCAGATGTGTACATACAAGATCATTATATAAAAGATGGATATCTCTATGTAAAAAAATGGATAGATACGGATAAATATAATTATATTACCGCAAGCGCTCATGGATATCTGGAAAAGAAAATCATAGATCCTGCTATCGTAGCATATGATTACTTTTATCAAAGCAGGCCGATAATTCATGATATATATAAAAAATTTGGTGCAATATATCGGGATATGTCAAAAAATCATAATCGAGAAAAAACAGAGAACTATCGATGGAAGAAAGATTCAGTACTAATGATGATTACCAAGGATTTATTGCAGACCTGATTGTTGGATAATTTGCCTTCAAAGAATGATGCAGTGATTATGAAATATCTCCAATCCTTTGTTAAAAGAAATGCTAGTTTTTTGGAAAAAGAATGAATAAGCGTAACGCCTTATGATGTATATCGAAAAAATCACAAAGAAGCGTTTGAAAATACAGCTAAAATTGAAGAAACTAATCTTATCGAAGTGATACCCTATCATGCACAGCAAAAATACGATTATCAATATTTAGGGAAATATTACACCAAAGGAGGTATTGAATATGATATAGCAGAGATGACAATCAATGGAAAAAAATATATTTTTGCAAGAAATATTGATGAAGATAAAGATTCATACGCTACTTCAGAATGAATAGATATTGTTTCTGTAAATTATTATCTGAGTCGTGGAAAAGAAGTAGTTAAAGATTTTTTTAATCTGAAAAATATATAAATAGATATTTTTTATAGTTGGATATATACATAAAAAAAAGAGCTGATAAGCTCTTTTTTTCTTCTGTCGTAACTTTCCGACAACAGTTTTTGCTAGGTAGATATTGATATTTATCTACTTTTGTTTATTTATGGAAATGTCAAGTATTGATATTTTACATACCCCTATTGCCATGAACAAAAAAAATCATGTATCCATCAAAAAAATTTTAGATCGTGTAGAAGTGACTCACCAATGATTGCAGAATTTTACTATTGATTGATATGATCAGTATAAAAAGATCATTAAGGATATCGGAGAAGATATAGAGTTGGCATTGATAGAATCAGAAGAAAGATATCAAGAAAGACTCAAGAGACGCCCAGAATTAGAAGTGAAAAGATTGGAGCAACTGAGAGATCATAATCGGGAAAAAATCAAAGAAAGAATCATCAAAAAAACTTTTGTAAAAAAAGATAATAGATATTTTATCAGACCTGTAGAAAACAAAAAATTCAAGGAAAGTGATCTGGAGGAAGGATATGCACCTATCCACGACTATTATACGCTCGCTGTAGCAAAACTCAAACAGGAAGGGGATGTAATTATCAAACAGCTGGAAATTGCTTTGTCTGAAGCAAAATCAAAATGTAAGGATATGTATGAGGAATATAGTCATCCAGAAGAATTATTTAAAAATGTATGAATAGGATTTAAGAAAAAACAATACGATCTTTTGGCAGAACCTAATGGAAAAGACAGATATTGATCCCAAGGACCAAGAGGCATTTCAATGCCATCTCCTGAAGAAATGCCTACCTTTAAAAAGATAGGATATATTATAAAAAATATAAAAAACACGACACTACCTTCCAATTATCAGGTATTTTTGGATCCAAAAGGAAGGATATATATCTATCTCCTAGAAAAGAATATTAGCATTATTGTATCAGATATTACTTGTAATAATAAGTTTAAAGATGCTACATATATTGTTAGAGGGCCTATTCTTTCAGATAGTCCTTTAACCAAAGAAGCGTTGGGAGGAATGCAAGGGAAAAGGATAATATATACTGACGGTCGAGCAAGAAGGGTCGATGAGATATTAGATGAGAATCCATCTTCACGATCGAAATTACAGGAACCAAATGAAGAAGAAGCACCAACAAAAACACTTATCACAGATAAAATAGAGTTTGTTAAGATAATCAAAGAAAACTTTACTCTAGATACATTGGATAGTACTAGATATATGGAATTCATCAAGCAATATAATGCACGTCCTGATACTAAGTATTTGTTAAGGGAAACATTACAAGGAAATACATCGCTTCTTTGAATACCAGCGCAAGCAAAGACTTTGTCTATAAAAAAAAATATATTTGAAAATAAGGAATGTACTATAAGGGATACGAACAAAAAATCATTTCGTAATGATGAAAATATCAAAAAATCTATTCAGAGATTGATAAGTTTTGCCGATTTTCTTCCCAATGAACATCTAGGTGTGGTGAGATATGAATCATGGATATTATCGTTATTGAAGATAGGATTTGATACAAATGATGCAGAAATTATCAAAAAAAAATCTCAAGAAGAAAGGAAAGCGATGTTGAAAAAAATCACAGGAGCCGATGTCCCTTTGTATTCACGTACGTTGACATTCTGGTTATGAGGATATGTAGGAAGCAACAATAGACAGTACCAAGAGCTGCTTCGATCTAAGTTTTGTTGTCTTGAAAAGAAAACGACAGATACAATGGAATATAGGGCACTTGTAAAACAAATCGCAGAGTATGAAAATAATCGGATACAAGAAGAAACATATGTAAAAAGCAAAATACCAGAAAAGAATGATAAAACAAAAAAAAATGAAACAAAAGAAGATACCAAAAAAATAGAAGAAAAAAAAGAAACAGTAGGAGAAACTGAAAAAAAATTATCATTTGATGATATGCATTACAAATTGCATAATGCGCAAATTGTAGGAGAAATAAAAGAAAATTTTCGAATATTGAAAATACCCGGGTATGATAAAGAAATAAGACTTTATAAACGATCTTTTTGATCGGATATCTCTGTAGGCATGGGGTCGCATATATCAGTTTTTGCTGTGCATGATTTTGATAAATTCACCAAAGTTTTGATTGAAAAATATCATGGATATCACACCGTCATAAAATTTTACACAGAAAACAAAAAAAGCATCAACGACTTTGTCCCTGGTGATACCTATACATGAGTGATAAATAATATTAATGATAACCAGCATTATATGCGAGTTTCACTCACAGATAAACATTCAGGAAGGATAAAAATACCTACGGATCATACATATAACATTGGAAGTAAAATTAATGTGATGTTTAATGGACAAAACGAGAAAAGAGCGGATCGATTAAAATTATCGCTGATAGAAACGGCAAAAGAGCAGGTAAAACAAGAAAAAGGAAAACTTAATGATATAAAATTATGAACGTTCTATACTGCAGTTGTCGAAGGAAAGGAAAATAAGTTCCGAGTATTGAAAGTCCAAGATATAGATGCTAAATTATTATTATATCCCGAAGATTATCACTGAAAAGATATCAAAGTAGGCCAAACAATGAAGGTAAAACCATTTACTAAAATTGAACAGAAAAACGCCTGTAGGGTGTTTGGTATGGATAGATAATGCAATGTTCCAGAAAATAATGTTTTTTTATACACTTATACATATGCTAATGACTAAAAAATGATTGAAATGATCTTCTGGATTAAATAAAATCCAAAGAACACCACAAAGGGTATGTACCAATATGCAAGAATTATTTGCTTCAGAGACGACCAAAAGAGTGCTGGATATCTTTTTGAAGATGAAAGATTTTACTCAGGAAGAAAAAAAAGATTTTTATGAGGCGATACAAGATCGCTTACAAGAGAAACATATCTCCGAACAAAAAAAACAGCTTATAGAAAAGGTATATGATCTATGTAATCAAGATCTTATCAATTGCATCGGTAAGATGCAATTTAAAACAACAGTATTAAATTCCATCAAGGATACGAGCATTCTTATAGAACAATATGAAGAAGAAAATAATGATGATGACGATGACGATGAGTATTATCAACAGAGAAATATACAATATAATATCTCTATAGAGCCTATAAAAAATTTCTTATTACAAAATAAAGAGGTCGTAGAGGACCAACAAGAAGAAATAGTTCTGTCAGAAAACACTAAAGAAATTATCTCAGTGATCACCGATCTTTTACAAATATCTGAAGAAGATCTCAATAATCAGATATTGCCAGAAGTGCTATCAAAGGAGCAGATACAAAAATTATCTACAGTTCTAGGAAAATATGCGACCAAAGTTAAGTATTATGAAAAATATAATTATCCAAAATATGAAGATAAACAGAAGCCAATAGCAAACATCGATTGGTTAACTTATCTTGTCAAACAATGAGAAACAACTCCAGAAGATGTAGATAAATTTGCAGAACATTATTATCTCAATGCCGATAGTCTTGAAAGAAAAATGATTATTGCGTGATCTAAATGCATTTCTGTAGATGTTGCAAGTAATCTAATGTACAATGCATTTAGTTCAAGTAAAGAAGAAGATGTGAATGCACATAATTGTTTGATATTGGAGGATCTAATGAATAATCCTGCTGTTTCTGCTATGGTCAAAGCGAATATATTATACAAAGAGATTATTCGTGATTGATTAGAAAAACAATATGGATGAATAAAAGCTAAATATGGATCTTTGTTTTCGGATAAGACGATATATGAGTTGGCAGCCAAAAAAGACAAGGAAGATGCAACTCTATGTGCAGAATACATGGTACATAATATGCTAAACGGTCATTATAAATATTGCGAAAATAATGATATGAATAGGTATTATAGGTATACGCTTGCATTAGATATGGCAGCAAAACATTTGCCTGACTTTTATATCAAAAAGATATTGGATGATATGATATGGAGTGCTTTTCATGATTGCAGTGAAAATTTAACCATACCCTATAGTTTATGTACTCAGGAAGAAATAGAACAATATGAATCAACATTAAACGAGAAACAGAAAGCAGAAAACAATACTGAAAATAATGGAGAATGAGTCAGATATATGCGTTTAGATTATCTAAAAGTAAAAGAGAAATTTGGAATAGATGAACAGTGGATGCAACGAAGATTTAAACAATTTTCTGATCATGGACACGATCAACATCATAAAGCAGAATTTGTGTTCCAACTATGAAAGATGTTGTGATATGAACCTACTGATGATCTCAAACATCGTTATGTAAAATTACTTGTAGACAACGTTGTAAGATATAAACGCAAGCGAGAAAGTTTGAACTATGGGGAAAAAAGAGTAGTTCTCGACTATTTAGAAAAAAATGCACATCTTTTTCTTGATGATGAAAAAATAGAAACATTGTGATATGTTGGTGAATGGAACCTCTCTAAAGGTGAGGCATGGATTGACACACTAAAAATAGCAAATAAAGAAAGACATATGCTAGCATTAGCAGAGAAGGAGATATGTGAAAAAATAAATAACGAAAAATATCCTGCAAATGCACAAGAGATTATACAAAAATATGCTATCTCCAAAGAAAAAATCATAGAGCTGATATGTTATAATGAATACAGGAATGAACATAATTATTGATCTTCATTTAGCACACCGTGGGCAGAAGATACATATTATCCAGTAATACAAATGGGTCTCACAGGAGATGCATTACAAAAATGTTTACAGGCTTTTAATATCTCTATGGATGATATGCGTGATATTATCATAGCTAATGTTTGGTATCAATCAAAAGATTGATTGAAAGAAAAAAATGGATGTAAATGAATAAAAGAAATACTTGATATATATGAACTTTGGAATGAACCAAAACTGCAAGACATCATAAAGCAATATCAGACATTACAGGAACTACAACAGAAATCAGATTAATGGTTTTATATCCTATTTTTCATCAATGTTTACAAGAGAAAATAAAGAGAGTCGCTCAGAAAAACAACATCAGGTAATCTTAGATACCAAGAAACAGAATCTGAAAAATAAAAAAATCTATTTTTCTTCTGGAGGTACGGAAGTTAAAATCTGATATGATGAGGAGAAATGAGTCGGGTTTATCGAAATACATGAAGAATAATTTTACGGTAATTAGTATGGGAGGAGTCGAACGCCAGAAAGGTGAGGCAAATAAACAAATAAAAAATCACTATCCATGAAAAGGTCATTAGCAATTGGCATTATCGTAGTAACGATATTTTGCTGCACAAAAACAAGTTACGCACAACTTGAAAACATCAAGATGACTAGCGATAGTTCTCTTGTAGTAGAAAAAGTGTATGGAGGCATGTTGGGTATTTCAAAATTCAGCACAGACAGCATTCACGTAAGCAATTACGGTAATGTCCGTTTTGGTGCTGCAATCCATTGGAATATAACGAAGTGGCTGATGTTGAATGCCTGCTCTATGTATCAATTGGAGACAGATCAATCTTGGGGATTAAATCAATTTTTTTTAAAAATTGCGCCCTGCAAGAGATGGTCACTTCAAATCGGTCAAATGGCAACACTTTCTAGTCAGCAACGTCCTCATCCAGTAAGTGCAGGCGGTCAGTTTGAAACCTGGACAGAATCACAGATTCCTGGAAGCGGACTTGGTGCAAAAACCACATACGCTCCCAATGACAATCTATCTTTTGGTCTTGGTGTCGTTGCTCGTCGACAATATCCGGAATATCATGCAAACATCAGCTACAAAAAGCTGACAGTATCAGGATATTACGGTGTCCAAGATGAGAAAACAGGAATGGCGTTGAGCTATAAAGGCACAAATGTTTGGACTACGTTCGTCTGGAAACAGGATAAAGTGGTAGCGAATATGTTCGGATGCAAAATTTCCAAAAAACACAATATCCTTGTCTATACAGATATGGGATATAATTTAGAAACCAAGAAATGGGTTCGTGGAGAGTGGGGCATCTACAAAGTATTCACTTCAAAGCATTTCAGTGTTCTGCCTTGTTTGGGATATAATTACGAAAATAGAGCCATTAAAGGGTATTTGTTTATTCATCTCTAAAACAGAATTATTAACAAAAACTTAAAAATAAGAAATCATGAAAACAAAAAAAATTTATTGGCGCTTGGCATTATTGCTAAGTCTGATACATGCATTGATATGGATCGTTGTTTGGTTTCAAAACGGAAAACTCCCTTCTATATATTATGTTAATGATCATAGTTTGATATATTGGTTATACAAGATACTTCCTGGATTTTTGATAAGCAGGTGGTGTGATACATTAGGAGTGTTTTTATTTGTATTTAGTATACATAATTTTCCCTTCAAAAATATCTGGAATAAATGTCCGAACGGATACTTGGAGGGTACATTGTTTATAATAATTATGCTCTTTTTTATGGTATCTATGTGTATAACTGCTTCGTTGATAGTAGGAATGAATATATTAATAGGATATATTGTATGTATTATAGATCTATTAGTTGTAACAGCTATTCTTTATTTGATAAGGAAGATACCAATCAGTTGGGAAGAATTAGTTATAAATTGGATCATGCAAAAAGACTAAACTAAAGGAGGAAAAATAATATTGCTCCCTGGGTATTTCCCAGGGAGTTTTTTTTAATTAAGACGCAATAAAAGACTGAAATGAAATGAGGTTTTTTATGACGTCGAAATTATAGTTTATTTAACAAACTATTTATAAAAACATATGAGATACTTGCCAATACAATAAATAGATTAATTAAGATTGACATAATCTATTAAATATATACAAGGAAATATGTTTTTAGCGATGTTTATTTGATGAAAAAACACGAACAACCTAAACACTCATTAACGCATAAAAATAAGAAAAAAACTATCAAGATTGCTGATTTGAAAAAGACACATGAAATTGTAGACGCACTTTGATTTGTGGTAGATATCGATTATGCACCCAGAAAAATGCCTTTGGATCTGATTTCTCATGATCTGAAGAATTTTCAGAATAGAAAAAAACCCTATAGCGAACATAGTGCACAAAATATCGTAGATGCCGTTCTTCGTGGAGAATTCGATCTCAGGATTTTTAATCCGATTATCATACGAAGGGATCAGAAAACACAAAAACTATATATCTTATCGGGACATTCTAGATATGAATCATTTAAAAAATTATCTACAAAATACAAAGATCATCCTATGGTCAAAAAATTTTTTAAGCAATACGGATACGATTTCACAAAAATACAATCATTGATCATGGATGATATCGGTTTTGAAAATGCAAAATTCATCGCATTGATGAGTAATGCATTAGCTACGGTAGAATCCGATACAGAGAGAGCAGAGGTATATAGGTCATTTAGGGAGATGGAAAAATCTCATACATTTGTCGAAGAGTTCGGACATAAATGCGAAAAGAACAATCGGCAAAGGATCAAAGCATATTCATATCTCAATCCTGACGGATTGCCTATAACTTCGATTGACCGTTTTGAGTCTAATCATGATGAAAGTCATGTCATCAAAAGAGTCGCCAAATGGATAGGGCATTTGAGGCAAAAAAATCAGGATCTGAGTGATTTGCATGAAAACGAACTTTTTGATCGGCTTTTTAATAAATGATGATATGGAAATAGGAAAGACCAGATCAATAGTCAGAGCCAGTTTGAAAAGATAATGACCGTACATATTGAATATCTGAGAGCGACACAAAAACTTCTGCCCAATAACAAATTAAATGTTTTGAAGATCCAGGATCTTTCTTATGCAATGCGTCAATATTACCAATTATTAGCAGAAATCAGAGACAAGAAGAAAATATTGTATACAGATTTTCATGCTACACGCAGAAATATGAATAAACAGATAATAAAGAAGACAAAACAATCTGATATAGAGAAATTAGAGGAGATATTGCATAGATTAGTGAATATCCCAGATAGCTTTATAGCGAAGAAGGAAAAGATAGAGGATGTACTCTTTGATATCAAGGACTATATAAATGAAGATAATGCAAAGAGAATAAGAAAGGCAACACTTGATCATATCAATAGATTGGAACAGGAGTATTATAAAATGAAATCAAAAAAAGATCGATATATCAAAGAATGAAAAAAAGAGTTAACTATCGCACTTTCTTCAAATCGTGATCCCGCAAATAAATAAGAGCAAGTAGTATTTATTTCTTAAAAAAAACTCCAATAATTTGGAGTTTTTTCTCTATGTTATTTGATAATCTTATCGATGATACCGTATTTCAATGCTTCTTCAGCATTCATCCATTTATTTCTATCCATATCGTTGGCTACAGTTTCACGTTTTTGTCAGGTGTGACCTACAACCAAGTCGATGAACATATTTTTTACTTTCAAGATCTCTTCTGCTTGGATGATGATATCTGAGGCTTGCCCTTCAATACCCCCGAGCGGTTGATGGATCATGATCTTGCCGTGAGGAAGCGCAAATCTTTTTCCCTTAGTTCATCCAGCGAGGATAATGGATCCCATAGAAGCTGCAAGTCCGATGCAAATGGTTGAGACATCGCATTTCACATACTGCATAGCATCATAGATAGCCATTCCGCTATAGACTTCTCCACCAGGAGTGTTGATATACATGATGATATCTTTTTCTGGATCTTTTTTTTCTAGGAAGAGGAGTTGAGCAACGATACTGTTGACCATATGTGCTTGTACGGGTTCTCCGACAAAAATGATTCTGTCTTCAAGTAATCTTGAATAGATGTCATATGATCTTTCTCATCATTTAGTTTTTTCAATTACGCTTGGGATTAGGGTCATTTTTTTGAATTTAAAATTTAAAATTATTTTTTTGATGAGCTTGAAGCTTTTGGCTTAGTGCTTTAAGCTAATTATACGTCAATATAAGTAGATTTGCAAATGAGCATCGATAATTTAGTCATTTCCACAACCAAAATCAACTTGAATTTATATAATAAAACTATAAAAAATTGAGTAATCCAGCTTAAGGTCTTTACTTTTACATAAAAAGTGATATGAAAAATTTCTCAAAATTTTTGACGAGTGTAGTGATACTCTCTCTCTTTATAGGTTTTTCTACGAAAGCAGCTACAGGAGATAGTGTAGGTACGGGAACAGTGAGTACAGGAGCTACGCTCTACTCAGGTGATATCATGGGATATCTCACAGGACAAAAGATACGAGTAAGCAACCTTTTTGATGCTACGTACAACAAAATTTATACTGACTTCACCCAAACGGGACTCAATATCATGAGGAGTATAGGGTATCAAAGTTTGGTGTGTTTATGAGCGATAAAAAGCGATTCATTGATCTCTCAGCTCCAAAACGACAAGACCTCATTCAAGATAGCGTTCAATAAAGATTTCGTCGACCTAGAAAGTCAGATACTCGGATTAGAAGAAAAAAATCGTATTCAAACACAAAATGGAGTGATTGTCTTCGATTCAGGGACAACCTATGATACGGAAAAAACGAGGATCAAAGACACTATCGATACCAAAGTGCAAATTTATAAAGGATTGATAAATAACTTTCAAAGCAATTATGCAACCAAAAACGCTGATTTTCTTTCTACATATCTGCAATACATTGCAGCCAACCAGAATTTAATCCAAGGGATAACAAACAAGATGGCAGGAGTTCAGCAAGTCATCGATGCGTTCAGTGGGGTGGATGCTATAGTCCAATCCATTAATTCCAAAATAACCGGACTCGATGATCTCATCCAGAAGATGGACGATACAAAATCCAAGGGAATCGGTCTGCTCAATATGACTCTCCAACCGTTTATAGATACGAATGTAAAAAAATACAAGAAGCTTCAGAATCTCGAAGACGCATTAATCCAGCAAAAGGCGTTGGTTATCGGAAAATACAGTTCAGATCTCAACTGATATCTTAGCAATAACTTACAAAACCGATACAATCGTACAGCATACAACGATCTTAAATCTCAGGTAAATAATTTCCAATCGACATTCTATACCGCAAATGGCATACTCAATTGTTCAAGTATTCTCAGCTCTGCAGATACCAGTGCATGACTATTGTCCAAGATAGCGATCATGAATACAGCAGTAAGCTCGGGATTAGCGAATATCACAGCAAACGGTGTTTCAGCTGATTTCAAAAATCAATTATTCAGTGGATTCCAAACGGTATACATCCAGCAATACAAACAAAGATACAATGAATATCTGAGCTTCATTAACGATTATTTGGCGACAGCATTGAGAAATCTCACAAATTCAGCGATATCTACAACAGTTGCTGCAGTGACCACAGGCATTACCCAGGTGGTTGCTACTATCCAGAAAGCAGCAACGTTTGCATTCAAAAAAGCTTTCCAAGACAATGCATACAGTCCTGATATCAAAACGCTCCAAACTACGCTTACAAGCCTTGGACTCTATAGCTGAGCCATCGATGGCATATACAGCAAAGTGACCAAAGCTGCAGTATATCAATTTCAGCTAAGCAAAGGATTGCTCAAAGGATATGAAAAGAAACCTTCGGTATGGTGATTCTTTTGACCTGCGACCAGAAAAGCGATGAATAATGTATTAAAATAAAAATAATTTAGCTTCTTATATGTATGATGTCAAAAAACAAAAAAAAGAGTCCAGGCAGACCAAAAAAAGAATTCGTCTCCAAAAAACCGAAGACAAAAATACAGGACTGACCAGGCAGACCAAGAAAACATGATAGACCACACAAGACAGAAGCACAGGTTACTCCTGAGGTTTCTTCGTTTGTCGCAAACTCAGTGGATGAGTCCAAGAAAAAAGATCTTATTATCTTGCTCTTATTTATTCTCTCATTTGGCTTGTTTCTCGCTTCTATATATTTCACTTTTATAAGAGACAAGAAAGAAAAAGATCTCTGACCCTCAGAGATCGCTCAGATAACGAATATAGATACAGGAAATATCGATTATACAGATACTTCGGTACAGACTCCACCTACAGAAAATGTGAATCCTTCCCCTGCTGCAGTGCAACCGACAGTGCAAAATCTTTCTGCGGAACAGCAGATAATCGTAAATTTTTATCAGGCAGTGAACGGTATTGATACGGCTACGCTTAATGCTATGACTGACGCACACCTCAAAACATCCAACGTCTTTATCACCTACTTCAGCAAAAACCGGTTATCTAAGTTCTCAGCGATAATCACTGCGCCGAAAGTGGTGGTTACGAATATCCAAGAAACAACAAATACGGCAAATCCGAATATCAAAAATTTTGATTATACGCTCGAATATATGCTTGCCAGCAATAACCAGAAATACACAGAAGAACGGTCAGCTGTACTTATCAAAAAAGGGGAAGAACGAAAGATCTGACAGATCATGTGCCAAACGAAATGATGTTCTACTATGCCATTTTTCAACCCAGACAAATACAAAAATAACTAACAGGTAACAGTGAATACCTAACAACGAATGAAATTTTTTGTTTTAGAAATTCCGAAATTGTTAGTTGTTAACTTTTAGTTGTTAGTTGTTAGTATGGAAGTCCAAGATATCGTCCAAGAAGCGAGACAAGAAATAGAATCTTTCCGCAAAAAGCATCCCGATGGAGTAGTTATTATCCGATGAGCGACCGCTACAGGGAAAAGCAAACTTTCAGTTTTACTGTCAGAATATTTCGACATCGAAGTTATCTCTGCGGATAGCAGACAGATTTTTAGGTACATGAATATCTGAACAGACAAAATTTCTTCTGACATCATTCAACGTATCCCTCATCATCAGATAGATATCGTAGATCCAGATCAGACCTACACTTCATGACAACGAAAAAATGACGTCTACAAGCTAATCCCAGAGATCCAAGCAAGAAAAAGATTACCGATGATTGTCGGAGGGACAGGATTGTACATCGATACCGTATACAAAAATTTTTCGATGCCGGATGTACAGCCAGATATGCAGCTCAGAGACGAACTCTTCGCAAAGGAAGAAAAAGAGCCGGGAATATTACACAGAGAACTGATGAAAGTTGACCCAGAAGAAGCGAGCAAACTCCATCCAAAATCCACGAGATATATCGTTCGTGCATTAGAAATTTATTATAAAAGCGGGAAGACAAAAACAGATTCGTTCATCTCTCAGCCACCGCAATGGCCGTTGCTTATGCTTGGTCTGCGAAGAGATAAAGAAGATACCAACCTGAGAATTAACGCAAGGATCAAAGAGATGATCGCTGGCGGGCTCGTAGAAGAAGTGCAGGGATTGCTCAAACAGTGATATTCTCAACCGCCAAAAAAACAAGTGAAATGAAGTTTTTTTGGATGATTGAGTTATACCGACGACTTGAGAAGCTGCAAGCATAAATGAAATGAAATGATTGCAGATTTCGAAAGCGAATCGGTATATACAAAAGATCTGCAATCTATGCAGGGGATCGGATACAAGGAAGTCGTAAAATATATAGATGCTGAATATTCTTCCAAAGAGATGGAAGATCTTATGAAAATAACAACGCATCAGCTCGCAAAAAAACAGAGGAGCCGATTCCGCAGATATATTGCTGAGGGTATCCAATCGCCTAGACCGAATGTTACCTATAAAGTTTGGAAATTGTCGTAAATTTTAATGTATGAAACATAAAATGAATATACATATAGTATTTGATTTAGACTGAACATTGACTGACACGCAAAAGATTCATCAACAAATAGAATCTGATTTTCTAAAAGAGAAATGAGCGATTATTAGCCCAAAGAATATTTGAATAAAATATGCTTGAAGGACTCCCAAAGAGCGAATACCAGAATTTTTAGCCACTAAAAAAATAGATTTCACCCAGGAAGAGGTAAATAGATTCGCAGACGGGAAGGAGGATATAATCCTATCATTGTTATATGCATGAAAAATAGATCTTATGCCATATACAGCTGAGATTCTCACATATTTATACGATAAATGATATAAAATTTGAATTTCTTCATGATCTTCTAAAGAACTTATAGAACAAATTATACAATATTTTAATATAGGAAATATTATTACGGCGAGTACGAGCGCTAATGAAGTCGAACGTAAAAAACCACACCCAGATGTTTTCCTAGCTTCTTTTGAAAAGCTTGAAAAATTATATGGGAATCCAGAAATCACCTATGTAATCTGAGATGGTCGATCTGATATGGAATGATGATATAAGGCATGAGCGAAAACGATACGATTTAATTATTTGAAAAAGGAAAAAGTGAATAATATTTATTCTACTATGGAGATAGATTCATTAAAAGATTTAAAAAATATATTGTCATAAATTTTATTCATCACTATGTTTGCTATGGAGACAATATTCAAAGAATCTTTGATGAGAACAGCTATGGATGAAGCGCAAAATGCGGTCAGTGAATGAAATTCTCCTTTCTGAGTAGTCATTGCTGATCTCAAGTGAAATATTGTGATGACTGACCATAATACATCATATACAGAAAAAGATCCTACTGCTCACGCAGAAATAAATGCTATCAGAAAATTATGTAAACAATTAGGGACAAGAGATTTGAAGGAGTATTGTCTTATCAGTAATGCAGAATCTTGTCCGATGTGTATGACCGCAGCTATCAAAACAAATATTCAATATTTCATTTTTGGTGCTTCAATAGAAAGTGATAGTAACCCATATATTACCGTACAAGATATAGCTAAATATTCAAAAAACCCTCTATATATCGAGACAGGAGTTTTGAAGGAAGAATGTGAAAAACAAATTAGCGATGCAAGAAAAAAATAGATTTTGCATCTGAGTGATGGAGAATATTAGTAACCGTACATCGTAGAGACATTTCATGAAATGTCTTGCTGTGCTATGCACAGGCAGGTTTACAAAATACACCGTAGAGACGCGATTAATCGCGTCTTATTTATAAAAAAAAAAGACGCCACTAGTCCACGAAGGTGGGTAAATGGACGTCTCTACGAAAAAATAAAACAAAATAAATCGTAGAGACGCGATTAATCGCGTCTGATTTATAAAAACAAAAAATGAGACACGCCATGGCATGTCTCTACAAAAAAATGATTATTTGACTTTTAATAGTAAATACATATAATATAAAAGAAATACAATAAAAGTTCTCATTTTTAATGAGAGTCTTATATTATACAATTCTTTACCTACTAACTTTATCATCATGGTATCTCCAATTAAATGATCTTTTGAAAAGAAAATCAAAACAGAGAAACAAGCGAAAAGCATTGTTAATACTATTGATGAACAAGAAAGAAAAAAACTTTTTGACGCCTTGAATAAGAAGATATGAACTAAAGCAGAAAAGAAAGAAACCATAGAAAAGATTCCAAAATTGGAAAAAGAAAATTTTAGGATAGATAGCACAAACTGGAAAGAAATTACTGATCCAAACTGAGTGAAAGTCAAAGAAAATCCAGAAGGAGATGTGCGAGAATATCTAGAAGGAAATTACAAATGAGAACAGTTATTCACCGATGAATCGGCAAAGAGAGAGGCAAATAAAGCAGGAAAAAAATTACCAGCTTCATGGACTACCTATAGAGATATCATTGAGAAAAAATATAAATGAAATTATCAAAATTTCTTAAAATGAGAAAAAATGATTTTTGCTGGTTGGCGTACTCCAAATGACGAGGAATTCGAGGATATTGATAATATGTTTGATCTACGTTGCGCCGATGGTTCTAACTTCTACGGACACAAGGATGAATGGTATGATGACGAATCAGGTGAGTATTATGGTTTGTCCGTTCGTTGTCTCAAGTCCGCCTAAGTGGGGGTTGATTATTTTTATTCGCAGTATTGCGGAGCGAGTAGTTAATCGTACACCGTAGAGACACACGATCGTGTGTCTTTTTTGAAGATAAAATAAAATAATTCGTAGAGACACGATTAATCGCGTCTTATCTATAAAATAAAAAAAAAGAGACACGCCATAGCATGTCTCTACAAAAAAAATAATTATTTTAAATGTTTCAATTGTATCTTCAGAAACCCTACTATCTGCTTCTTGTTATTCCTTCATTTGATATCTGTCATAACCCAATCAAGTGTTTTTTGTAATAATTTCCCGATAGCAGGTCATGCAGGCAATTTTAATTCTTTCATGATATCTCAACCGTCGATACATAATTCCTTCATCGTGAATTGTCATTCTTCCTTCTGAAGTTTTTTCAGGATTTTTCTTATATCGTCTACATCGGAAATATCAGAACTATTTTGCAAAGGGTTGTACTGCCCTAATCTATCAGCCATCGCGATATCCAACACATTCATAGCTCTTTCGTAGCCTGCCTCGCTGAAAAAAGATCTCACTTTTTTTTCTTTATTTTCTTCCTTGGCGAAAATCATTTCTTCGGGTGTATGGTGATGAGCGATATATCGAGCGATGTCAGCAATCTCTTTGCTGGAAAATCCGAGCGCTTTGAAATCTTTTTTCGCATATTCAGGTGAACTTCTCCTATGATTGAGCGGTCCAGCGAGGATAGCTCTGATCTCTTCTTTGCTGAGATTGTCGGCATAGGCACCGAATTGATCAACTTTACCTACATCATGATAGAGCATCGCTAATCTCACCAGCGGATTTTTATTTATCTTTTGTAATTCAAACAGCGTCAATAGGGTGTGAGCGTAGACATCGAATGGATGATATCTGATTGGTTGTTCTATATTTTTTGTCGCATATAACGCAGGAAACAGATGTTCCAATAATTGTGCTTCGTCCATGAGTGCGACAAATCCAAATGGATTTCCATCGGTGAACGCTTTCATGATTTCTTCTTTGATCCTTTCTTTAGCTACATTTTTTACTAATGCATGATTCTTTTTGAGGCTATTCCATGTCTCTTTCTGAAAATCAAAAAGACTGATTTTTTCATCGATTTTTGTAGATTTTCATGGATTTTTATTGATTTTTATTTTCTCATTCAAAACGTTTACAAATCTTAACGCTCTGATAATCCTCAATGCATCTTCAATAAATCTTTTATCTGGATCTCAGACGGCTTTCAATTTTCTTCTGATGCAGTCCTGGATACCTTTTTGCGGATCAATTATGATACTTATGGCTTTTGGCTTTAAGCTTTTGGCTTTCGGCTGTTTTTCGAGAGAAAATAGAGTGACTGATTTTAGCATAGTCATAAGATGTTTATCATCGTACATCCCATCATCAAAAAGTTTCTTGATATGTGTATGATCTTGGACGATAAGGAGGTTGAGATCGGCGATAAGTAAATATCCATGATCATCGAGTTTTTTCAAAAAGATTTCGTCGTCAGTATATTTGATGATATGCTTATCTTTGAGGAGAGGAGTGTATTCTTTTTTCCGTTGCTCATTTGCGTAGTAGATGCAATTGATCGTAAAATCTCTTCTCTGCGAATCTAGGAGAATATCATTGCTTCGATTGATGGTGTCGGGATGGCGGGAATCGTTATAATCGCCTTCAGTTCTCAGGGGCGTCAATTCATACTTAATAGTCGAAGGTCCATCAAGTCCAATGTCCATAAGGTCAGATTTTGAGTTCGTAGAAGTATTTTGACTTTTGACTTTTGACTTTATGGACTGTATGGGCTGAGCTATAAGCGTCATAGTTCAGAATTTCTCTGTCATGAAAAACGACATCCCTGTTTTATCTATGAGTTTTTCAAGCGTTTTCGGTTCTCCGCTCATCGTAAAATCGATATCTATCGGTTTTTTTTCTATACCCAAAAGGAGATCTCTGACACATCATCACACGAGAAAGAGAGTATGTTTGTCTTTGATCTTTTTTTTGAGAAAATTGATATGCGTATCAAGGTTCTTGAGATAATCGAAAAAAAGCATCCAGAAGCTATAAGATAAATAATATGAATATATATATGCAAAGTGCCCATACTTTCAAGCAAAGAAAAAATATTGCCAAGGAATAGAATGAATTGATTTTTTTTAGTTTTTATATATGACAATGCCATAATAAAAAAACAATTAAAATAAAATGTTATGAACAACCAAAATACCAATCACCAAAAAAAACCTGAATATACATTTCATGTCGAAGCAAGTTTGATAGAAACCGTATATATTTGCCAGGATCAAGAACAACGAGGTTGTGGACTTGTTGGTAAATTAGTGGCATATGCATCATGTGGAAGATGTATGTATAGCTCAAGTCCCACGAACAAAGGTGCATTAGCACCCAATACTAAAATATATTACAATTGATAATAATCTCAGAGCTAGGAGTATTTCCTAGTTTTTTTAAAAAAAATAGGATTTTCAATTGCTTTTTTGAATGATTTTTCTATATATATATTTCACATCCGTTTTTTGTGTATCAGAATAATATATGGGTGAGTAGCTCAATTGGCTAGAGCAGATCCCTCTTGAGGATAAGGTTCGGGGTTCGATTCCCCGCTTGCCCACCATACACAGATATAAAAAAATAAGATCTGACGTAAATTCAGATTTTTTTTTATTTTTTTAGAATTTAATGTTTCTCCCAAAAGATATATTTTACAGAAAATGATATTGTTTTATTGTAGGTAATATATATGGTTTATTTTAAATAAACAAAAAAATAAAATAAATATGACACATCCAGAAAAAAAATTATTCGTACCTGACACGAATGTGATTATGCACAAGTTTAATTCTATCTATGATTTTCAGGAACATGACGTCTGCATCCTCACAACCGTCCTTGAAGAATTAGATAAATTCAAGAAAGGGAATGAGACCAAAAACGTCAACGTTCGTGAATTTCACCGTATCCTGGACAAACTCCGTGCTACCACCAAAAGTTACACGCATGGAAAAGGTCCCAATGCAATACACAAAACGGTATCTGCATTATTTCATGGGGGTGTTTCATTAGGAGAAGGCTTAGGTACTATCGAGATTAAACCGGTGTCTCGGAAATTAGACAACAAAGTAAAAGATTTGTTCTATGATGAGATCCCGGATCACAGGATATTGAGTGCGATATTCAGTATCAAGGCTGAAGAGCTTAAAGGTCAAAAAAGACGAGTGATTCTTGTTACCAAAGACATCAACCTGAGTATCAAAGCGGGTGCACTCGGTATCGAAGTAGAGGATTATCAAAACGATAAAATCCCTCATTCTATATCCGATCTCAATACCGGAAAAGGAGAAATTGTTGATGAAAGTTTGTCGCCATTGATTGAACTTTTGTACGAAGCTGGGAAAGCTCCCATTTTTAATGCAGAATATTCTGCATGTATCAATAAGGAAATCATAAAGCCGAACATGTATTTTGCTCTCAAATGCAAAAGTAAGAGCATCCTGGTCCGTGTAGATGTAAAGATGGAATATTTCCACAGGATAAAGAAAGTTACTGTTTCGGGTATTACGCCAAAAAATTCTGAACAAGCATTTTCTGTCCATGCATTGATGCAACAGGATATAAGTCTGGTTGCATTACGTGGGAAAGCAGGAACTGGAAAAACGTTATTGGCTATGGCTACGGGTGTTCAACAAATTAAGGAATGCCTATATGAAAGAATTATTGTCTCAGCGGCTATGGTACCTTTGAGTAACAAAGATATCGGAGCGCTTCCTGGTGATGCTAATGAAAAGGTATCACCCTACATGCAAGGCTTATATGATAATTTGGCTTTTATCCAAAGTCAGATGAAAGGCCCCAAAGTACAGGTAGTAAACGAAGAAGACCTTCATTCAGCAAAAGCTAGAAAAACGAAAAAAGAGCCTTCCACAGACAGAGTGGATTTCATTTCAGCACTCAAAATGGAGGGGAAGATCAAAATTCAACCTCTGGCTTCTATTCGAGGACGCAGTTTCAACAATACGATATTCATTATTGATGAAGCGCAAAATCTTACTCCCCACGAAGTAAAGACAATCATTACTCGTGC
>JAHFJL010000003.1:0-14413 GCA_023245855.1 bacterium | reverse complement strand
CTCCCTATCTTGATTCACGATCAAACGGTCTGAGTCACATAGTCCACAGACTGAGCGGCCAAGCAATCTTTGCTCACGTAAGCCTTGAAAAAGGTGAACGTAGCGAGCTCGCTGAAATCGCTGCTAACTTGTTGTAACTATTTTATTATTACATAGCTTGTCCTGTATTTCAGGGCAAGTTTTTTTATAATAAAATATTGTAATTATATACTAAATACATATAAGTAAATACAATATTTATAAAAAAATATATAATGGAGAAATGATGCATATTGCCAGATAATCTTTTGCAGGAGCTTTCTAGGGAAGGTAACGTAGTGCTCTACAGTTTATCTCGTTTTTGCGAATGTTCAAAAAAAGATCTGATAGAAGTGCTTATGAGAAGAAATACAACATTCGAAGGGAATACCTACGGATATAGGAAGTATGAAAAACAAGTAGGCAAGAAGAAAAGGACAATACGCGAACCCTATCATGAATTAAAAAAGATTCAGCAGATCATCAAAGAACGTTTATCTCAGATCCCCGTATCTCTAGCATGTACAGCAGGTAAATCCGGCGACTCCGTAGAAAAGAATACAGAGATGCACAGATACAACCAATATCTCATCACTTTGGATATCAAGAACGCGTATCCATCAATCACCACACATAGGGTATACAAAAACTTGCAGTGAGCACTGATAAAACCCTTGAAACATCGATGTCCGCTTCTTGAAAAAGATGAAGACAAAGATCTGTTTATAAAAACAATCACTCATCTTTGTGTAAGTGAAAATGAGTTGCCGCAATGAGCGAGTACAAGCACGCAGATACAGAATATTGTCATGGCAGGATTTGATGCAAAGATAGAAAAGAAACTCCCCGAACTGACATGATCGCATATGATCTATTCAAGATACGCTGATGATATCGCTATCAGTTTCCCTCATTTTTCCACGATGGAAATATTGCAGGAAAAGATGGAAAAATATGTAAGTGCGGTATCGCATTGATCGACGGGAGAAACAGGAGAAAAAACGATAGAAGAATTTTCCAAGGATACGTTTATAGTAACAGATAGGTTCGAACTAAAATATCTCCAAAAAAAAATAGAAGAGATCAAAGAAAAAATCCTACAGAGAAATCATTTTTGACCACAGAACGAACATAGGGAATCGCATATAGGAAAGATAAATGAATATAAGAAGCATATCAAGTATTCAAAATGGCGTATACGAGATATAGCTGATCAAATCATCGATATCATAGGAAGCGAATGACGAAAGATCAATATGAAAAAAGTGGATATGCGAACTCCGCAAAGTGGCACTGAGAGAGAAATCAATGGCATGACATTCAATCATGAATGAAAAAGAGGGATAGATAACAAAAAAAGAGGTCAGTATATGAGATTATTAAATGATGTTACGACCCGGTCGATAGAGGATATAGAGAAAAATAAATTCTATAGATACAAATTTAAAATGAAGCCGTTTAATTATACTACATGCATTCATTCTATTTTGAGTACTATAGAGGGTATCTCTCATTATGTCGCAAGTATCTACGGAAAAGACAATATTCCAAGAGATCTCTTGGAAACATGCAATAATGCAAAAAAAAGACGAGAAGACTACAAAATAGAAAAAGAAAAAAAGACATATTATCCAGGAGATGATATCTCATTTTAATACATTTTTCCTATACAACAATACCCCTCTGAGATTCAGAGGGGCTAGTTTGGTGTGGCACGTGCCATTTTGAAAAAGGGTATTGTTGTTATGGCGGAACGCCATAGCCGTTTACAGGGAAATGAGATGATCTCATTCTAGAACGGATGTGTTCCTGGAGAATACACCGCTTTCCAGCGATATGGTGTACAAAAACACCGTCTCCTATGTCTTTGGATACAAAGACGCACGGTATATATGGCAACTTATGCCCCCGCTTGATGACGAATATAATCAATACAGTACTATTTTCAAGATAAAGAAGAAGACTTCCTCTTTTTTTTGTTAACTACTTTACTACACTACGACGGTATACAAGAAGACAATGTTTTCATTATTCATTCTTAATTTTTAATTCTTAATTTCGCGAAGCGAATTATGCGTTTTTACGATGAAGTATCGATTGTTGTACAATCAGGAAAGTGAGGCGACGGAACGGTTACCGGCAGAAGAGAAGCAGGTGTAGCATTCGGATGACCTTCAGGAGGAAACGGTGGAAATGGTGGATCTGTAATCTTAAAAGCATCTAGAGATGAAAATACATTGCAGGATTTTAGATTCAGATCGGTATTCAAAGCACCACTTGGAAATCCAGGGATGTCTAGAGATCAATACGGTGCGAATGCAGAAAATCTTGTCCTTACGCTTCCTGTCGGGACACTAGTCAGAGACAAAAAAACGGATGAAATACTCTACGCTTTTTCCAAAGACGGAGAACAGCGAGTCGCAGTACAAGGCGGCGATTGAGGAGTCGGAAACATCCATTTCAAGGATGCTATACATCAATATCCGACATTCTGTCTGCTGGGCGAGCCTGGCAACAAAAGAGAACTTGTACTTGAATTGCAGTTGTTAGCTGATATAGCATTGATCGGTACGCCAAGTGTAGGAAAGACGAGTATTATCAATAGCATCTCAAACACCAAAGCTAAAGTAGCCGATTATCCATTCACGACCTTGGTTCCTAATCTCTGATCGGTAACGGTACAGAAGACGAATTTCAACGTAATCGATATTCCAGGGCTCATCAAAGGTGCTGCGGAAGGGAGAGGACTCGGTAACGCGTTTCTTCGCCATATTCTCAAAGCGAGAGTGTTTTGTATGGTATGCGATATCTCGAGATATGATAACGGGATCACCGAAATCCCTGATTTGCTCGAAGAGATTTCTACGTATGCGCGCACCAAATTAAGCAAAGACGAAAGCACGGTAGAGATCCAGATCAGAGAAGATAAAGGTATGCTGACCTTATATATCTACGAAGAAGGAAAGATAGTCATCGAAAAAAGGATGCTGTTTCTCATCAATAAATATGATCTCGTAAATGATCCAGATATCCTCAAAGAATACCAAGGACAACTCCGAAAACAGATCCTTAATTTTTTCAAGACCCATAAAATCTGAACCAAGATCACGAAGAAACTCCTCGTCGCGAATACCTTCACTATCTCTGCAGCGACGCATCAGGGTATCGATGAACGATTGAAAAAAATAGTTGATGTCCTCAAAAAGACTGATGTGCAGGAGGTGTATCACATCGAAAATATCCCTCATAAAGAACATGCTCATGTGAGCGATTCTATCAAAAATATCAGCGAAATCGAGAAACCGATTTTGATCGCAGATAATTACATCACAGCGCATGATGCAGAATATGTTAATGTACGAGAGGTATATAACGACGATTTAGCAAAACTTGTGCGACAGTTGCAACGAGGAAATGATGAAGGTGAAGCATGGTTCCGAAAGCAATTAGGACAAAGAGGCACGCTCGATGAATTCGAAAATAGAGGCATCCAGAAATGAGATATCCTCAAAGTCATCCCTCCATATGAAGGACAACAACCGAGATATATACAATACTAACTAATAGTGAATAGTGAAAAGTGAATAGTATCGGAATTTTTTTATTGATGTCTTTGCGAGCAAAGCGAAGCAATCTTAAGTTCATTTTTTAGATTGCTTCGTCACTTCATTCCTCGCAATGACAATAAAAATCAAAATTTTTCCATCATTTTTCACTTTTAGTTTTTAGTTTTTCACTAAAGTCATGTTCGTCATTCTCAATATCAGTGATTCAGATAAACATCGAGAGACAGTAGTGGAGGAGTATACGAAACGTTTAGGTAAATCCGTGAAGATAGAAAATATCAAACCCCATAGAAATGGAAATACCCAACAGATGATCCAAGCCGATACCGAGAATATCATCGCCAAACTTGGAAAGTTTTCAGAATATAAAAAAATTCTTCTCAGTAAAGAAGGGAAACAATTAGACACGTTAGCATTGCATAAATTTCTTACCAACCAAAATACGGTTTTCATCATCGGCTGACCGTATGGATTGAATGAAACAGAATTAGCCAGACATATAGAGAGTAAGATTTCTTTTGGTGCCATTACGCTGCCTCATAGTTTGGCGAAGGTGACGTTATTAGAGCAGATATATAGGATAGGAACTATTGAACAATGAAAATCATATCATTATTAGACTTTTGACTTTACGGACTTTCAGCTTTATGGGCTAAAATAATCGAGCAGGGAAAGAGCTATCATTACTAAGACTTGAATTTTTAATGAAAAACCGTATACCCATACCAGTTTTATCTCATTGATTGTTCTGATGAAATTTGAAATAATTTTGGAAGATAATGGACAAGTCGGTGCTGTTATAAATATTGATAATGAGCATATATTCACGGTAGGCAAAGATTTCGACGATCTCCTCAAAAATCTCAAAGAAGCTGTAGCTTGTGCTTTTGTAGATAAGAAAAAACAAACCGCAAAATATCTTCAGTTAGCAAAATTTTTACACATCAGCGACAAAGTATATGCCTCTTAGATATGAACAGATAATGAAGATATTACAGGAGTGCGGATTCGTATTTGATCATCAAACATGAAGTCATAAGAGATACAAGAAATGAGGAGATTGAGTGACGGTTTGATTTCATAAAGAATTCCCTCCCAAAACAGCCAAGTCTATGCTGCAAAGTATTGCCGATAGTATCGGTGTGGAAGTAAAAGACCTTACAAAAAAATATGGCATCAAATTATAGTGTATGAAAATACACTTTTTTTCGATTCTTTTGCAATTTTCCTGCTAATCGCTATATTCCAAGCGAAAGAAACTCGAGATAATTAGCGAGACAGATTAGAACAACTAACAGTTTGAAATTGTTAGTTATTAATTGTTATTTGTTAGTTGTTCTAATCTGTCTAATTGTACTATGCTTTCTTTTCTTGTGACTGCGACTTGACCCTTGGTCCTCGTCCCTTGTCCCTGTTTTATCATCTTTTTTCAAAAAGTATGCCTATTAAAAAAAAGGAGTTTACGCTCCACACACAGTCATTTGATCGAGCAGGAAAAACGCTTTCGTTTGAGACAGGAAAACTCGCAGTCCAAGCGGATTGTTCTATCAAACTTCAATTTGGAGAGACAGCGTTGCTGTGTTCTACCGTGATGGAAAAGAATCCAAGACCGGATTCAGATTTTCTTCCGTTGATGATCGATTTTAGAGACAGTTTTTCTGCAGCAGGAAGACTCGGAGGAGCTGCCTACAGAAGAAGAGAAGGAAGACCAGCCGACGATGTAATCTTGTATTGCAGACTGACGGATAGAGCTTTGAGACCTATGTTCCCTAAAGGGATGATCAACGACGTCGTGATTACTATTTCTCCATTGGCGCTTGATCAGCAGATCAATCTAGGAGCAGCGACCATCATCGGTTCATCGCTTTCTGTGATGGCTTCAGGGATCCCGTTTGACGGACCGGTAGGTGCCGCACAGATCGGATATATCGATGGTAAATTCATCATCAATCCTACGAGACCAGAATCAGAAAAAAGTCTATTTTTGTTGTTGGTAGCAGGTAAAAAATGATCTATCAATATGATTGAAGCTGAAGCGAATGAAGTACCAAAAGACTTGCTCAAACAAGCGTTTGAAGTCGGACAAAAAGCTATTGACGAATCCTGTGATTTCCAATTGAAATTCCTCAAAAATCTCGAGATCCAACCCAAAGAAGTGAAATATAACCAGCCTTCAGAAGAGGTTATCGCTTATGTAAGCAATATCATCACCAAAGATAAATTGAACGCAATGACCGGAAACACGAAAGTGCCGTTCAATACGCTCCATTCTACCTACGAAAAAGAGGTATTAGAAGTCAGCAAAGAAAAGATAGCTGATGCTGCACAGCCGGATTTCTCAGATGCGAAGGTGAAGATGGCGGTATTTAATGTCATCAAATATTTCATCCGTCATCGTACCGTAGACACAGGAAAAAGAATCGACGATAGAGACCAAAAAGATATCAGACCGATTTTTTGTGAAGTCGCATCATTGCCGAGAGTACATGGTTCAGGATTATTTCGAAGAGGTGATACGCAAGTATTGAGTACCGTGACTTTAGGATGACCAAAAGAATATCTGATTCTCGACGATATGGAAAATAACTGAATACATCAGAGATATTTCCATCACTACAATTTCCCTCCATTTTCTGTGGGAGACGCAAAAGGGATGAGAGGCCCAGGAAGAAGAGAGATCGGACATGGAAGATTAGCTGAAAAAGCGTTGGAGAAAGTACTCCCTACGATGGAAGAATTTCCATACACGATAAGAGTGGTATCAGATTGTTTAGGATCAGGAGGATCAACTTCTATGGGATCAGTCTGTGGTTCGACCTTATCGCTTATGGATGCAGGTGTGCCTATCAAGAAACCGGTAGCAGGGATCGCTATGGGATTGATGACGGATCATGATGATGCAGGAAATATCACAAAACATATCGTACTTAACGACTTGATGGCGACAGAAGATTTTACGGGAGATATGGATTTCAAGGTTGCGGGAACAAGAGACGGAGTGACTGCTATCCAATTGGATACAAAATTAAAAGGCATTACGATGGATATCATCCACGAAACTATTGAGAGATCTGTAGAAGGATATAACGAGATCATGGACGTGATGCTCCAGACTATCGCTGCACCAAGAGCTGCTGTCGGACAGTACGCTCCAAAAATCAAGATCATCAAGATCAAACCTGAAAAAGTCAGAGAAGTGATCGGAAAAGGAGGTGATGTGATCAACAGGATCATCGACGAAAACGATGGAGTGAAGATCGATTTTGAAGATGATGGAACATGTTATATCGGTCATAGAGACCAAGCAGTGATTGATAGAGTAGTCGCTATCATAGAAGAGATAGCTTCTGATATCGAAGTAGGTCAGGAATTTGATGCGAAGATCAAGAGAATAGAGGATTACGGGTTATTCGTAGAACTTCCAAAAAAGAAAATGGGACTCAGTCATATTTCTAATCTTGGACAAAGATATGATTTACCTTTGACGAACCATTTCAAGATCGGACAGATCATCAAAGTAAAGGTCAAGAGTGTAGATTCAGATGGTAAGATCGCGGTATCAAAAATATAATATATATTTTTTGTAGGGGACGGTCGCGACCGTCCCTTACCTGTATCTTTTATATTATCAGATGTACAAAAAATGAGATTTATAAAATCTTTCCTCAAAAATTTATGAATATTGTTAGTCCTTCTCATTGTTTTAGGACTCGTGAATCGATGGTATCTTGGTGGATTCTCTACAGTAGAGGTCAAAGAACAGAAGATGGGCCCCTATCTCATAGCATATACTGCGTTTACAGGTGACTATAGCAAAATAGGTCCTACGCTGGACAAAGTATTTCAGACGCTTTCAGGAGAAAATATTAAAGCTACTGCGGGTATCGGAATCTATTACACCAACCCTGCCACGGCTTCATGAGGAAATCTTAAAAGTGATATAGGAGCTGTAGTTGATGCTAAAGATTCTGCAAAATTAGACAGAAGATCAACGCTCTATCAGATAAAAACGCTCCCTGCGGGCATCAAAGTCGTAGTAGAGTTCCCCTACAAAAATATCGCATCGTACATGATGGCACCCATCAAGGTCTATCCCATCATCAATGCGTACATGAAAAACAAAGGATACAATCTTGAAACTCCAAGAATTGAAATCTATGATATGACCGCTAAAAAAATGTATTTTATTGCGAATATCAGCAAGTAAGACATAGTAAAACATATTTTTTAGATTTGTATAGTAAAAAGACGCCTCCAAAGCGTCTTTTTTTTGTTATTTTTTGGATTGACGGATATAATAGACACACAAACAAATTTTTAGCACGCTCTCTGGCCATGACCGAACATTTGCATGAGCATCACGAACCGCATTCCCACAAACAGTATCCCAGCAAAGAGGCTGAGATTGCTGATATGCTCAAAAAACAGGTTGAAACTATGCAGCAGGATATCGGTGTATTTACCAGGTTAGCTGAACAGTATTACGAAACCAAAAATCCTGAAGGCAATACAAATTTTAGCGAATATACCTGAGAAGAAGCTGAAATTTGAGATGGAGCGCAGCTCTATACGTTAATCAAGTATCAAGGTAAAGATCTGTTGGTACAGGTAGGGACAGGAGAATTTAATACTGAGATGTTTACGAGAAAAAATATCCCTGAACTCAAATGATTTTCTCACAGCCCCTTACCTTTATTTGTAGTAATGCCACGGGCGGATCAAGAACACAAAGATCATCGCCCAAAGATATTCCTCAACGAACATACGATGATCTATTCGCCTAAATGAGGACAGGCAGAATTGCGTACAAACGCAAAACAAAAAGAGCATCCAATCGATTATGGAAAAAGCAATGGGGTCATGGAATATACTGATGCAACACTGGCATTGCAGAATGCATACATCAATAAAATATTCTCTAACGAAAAGATGTTCGAAGATTTTGTAGATGAGATAGGTAAGCTTAAAAATAAGACCTATGATGAATTGCAGACACGAACCCATCTAAAAGAAAATTTTCTGACTCATCTCAATGAACACAAAAAAAAATTGTACGATGCTATGAAAGAATGTTTGCTCGGTATGAGTGACAACAACCAGGAAAGGATGTATCAGATAGTCCAATCCTTCGACACCCATAAACGCACATTCATTCATAATCCTTAATTCTTAATTCTTCATCCATCATTCATCATTCATCATTCATCATTCATCATTAATCTTTAATTATTAATTATATTTTAAAATGGCCTTAGATTTCGATTTTTTTAGAGTTAGAGAAGTGACTAATCCAAGCCTGGATTGTGTACAGATAAATTTTCAGCATATAGATGATCCTGTCATCAAAAGAAAGTCGCTTGTACTTTTCGAAAGTCAGATCAAATATATCGTAACCGAAGAGATGGAGGATCGTAAAAGAGTGAAAGTATTTGTAAGGGATGACTCAGATCCCATGATCATTGATTTCCATCCAGAAGAATATGAACAATACGAAGGCATGTTCTTAGCATTATATAACAAAAATGTTTAAAACTAAATACCTTAATCCATAATTCTTAATTCTTAATTCTTAATTCATAATCCTTAATTTAATTTTTAATTCTTAATTTATTTCCTATGAATCTGATTCCGATCAAAACTCTTGCTGAAGATATCAAATCCATAAAAATCCAGTGAGCGACAAATATTGCTAAAACATGAATGGATACGCTGGGCAAGGAAATCAAAAACCAGAGTTTCAAAAACGCTAAGGATTTTGATACATTTCTCAAACAAGCGGTGGTGCTGATCAAAACTGCGAGAGCGACAGAACCGATGCTTTTCAACGGATTGAAAGCATGCTTAGCAAGGTATAAAACATTGCTCAAAGAAAAAGCAGAACTCAAAAAAATCCAGATAGAGCTTTTCAAAACCTGTAAAAAATATGTACAAGACATAGAGACTGAAGAAGCGTTGAGGCCGTTGATTGGAGCTAAAGTGATCAAAAAGTGATCGACGATCATGACGCATTGTCATAGCGGATCAGTGGTGAAACTTTTGGTGACAGCTCACAAGCAAGGCAAGAAAATCCAAGTCTACAATACAGAAACCAGACCGCTCTATCAATGAAGAAGAACTTCAACTGATCTTGTGAAAGCGGGAGTGCCGGACACGATGATTACAGATGACGTTGCACCATTTTTTGTAGATAATATGTATGAATCCGATGTACAGGTAGATGTAGTGATTATAGGTTCCGATGCGATAAAGCTTAGCGGCGATGTCTACAACAAAGTCTGAAGTTTCGCTATAGCGCTTGCAGCACGGCATTCAAAGATACCGGTATATGTGGTCGGAAGCTTGCTCAAGATCGATGCAGACAATACGGTAAAGATAGAACAAAGACCTGCTCAAGAACTCCGAGCAGATGCTCCGAAAGGACTCAAGATCATCAATTATGCGTTTGATAGGGTCCCTGCCAAATTCATTACCGGAATCATCACTGAATATGGGATCATCAAACCGAAAGATATCAAAAAATCAGTTAAAAAGTATTATCCATGGATGACACAATAGAAAATTTGCCAGAAAATAAAAAATCAATATAATAAGCGGAATAAGATAACATCTGAGATGCCTTTATATACATAATCATAATGAATGACTGTAGCAAATAAGGATATACTCCAAAGAGAAATGGATATGCCAAAGATCAAAGAAAACAAAGAAAAAATTAATTATTTGAAGATAGTTAACAAAAAAATCCTTGAAATATTCAAAAAAGAGGGATGAAAGATTAGGAACAAAACCAACGAAAATATAAAAACAATACAACAAGAATTGGTTAAAAAAGATCTTACCTGATTGCCAAAAAATGTGATCAAAGCGTATAAAAATCTATTGGAGAGTATCGCTACGACCAAAACAGGTGAACTCGTTATTGATGAAAATAACCCATGAATATGATTTGTAAGAATGAAAATTTTCAATGGATCTTGATCAGTTACAGGATATGAAATATATTATAATGATCCATCAAAAGAAGATAACATACGGTGAGAAGTCAGTAATCGTGAGGATTCTTATTGTCGTACAGCAACAGGATCATTTGTAAAGATTCCTCAAGACAAAAAAGATAAAGCATATCAAAGGTATAAATGAGAAATATATTTTGTACACGATGGAAAAAGATATGATAAAAAAACATTTCAATGGGCATCAGAAGAAATTGATCAAGCAAACGAGCACCCCATAAAGCAAAAATAAAAAAAAGTTTTTTTTACTTATTTACAAAACAAAAATGGATATCAAAGAACTCGTAAAAACACTCAATCCGCATCAATTGGCATATGTAAACTTGGATCTAAAAAATCCGCAAAATGGTGAATATATGCTGACGGTTTTTCATTTATTGCCAGGTAGAAATCTCAATCTCTTGCAGGCAGCATGTGAAGTTTCAGCTGAATCCTCTACAGGGACAAATTTTCTAGTGCAGACGGAAACTCCATTTTCTCGTGAGATGAACTCACTGGTATACCAAGTGGATCTCGAAAAAAATTTGGTGTGGATAGCATATCCCCGAAGACTTCGAGATAGAGGAGGTAATGTACAGAATATCCTGACCTATATAGCAGGAAATGTTTTCTGAATGAAAGAGATCAATGCGTTGAAATTGTTGGATGTACGATTTCCGCCCTCTATGCTTGAACAATATGATGGACCAAGTTATACGCTTGATGATATGAGAAAATATTTGGATATTTATGAAAGACCGATTCTTGGGACTATCGTAAAACCTAAGATGGGACTTACCTCAGCTGAATATGCAGAAGTAGCATACGATTTCCGAAGAGGTGGCGGTGATTTTGTCAAAAACGACGAACCACAGGCAAACCAGGATTTCTGTCCGTATGATAAGATGGTGAAACATGTAAAAGAAGCCATGGACAAAGCCGTAAAGGAGACAGGCCACAAAAAAGTGCATTCATTCAACGTCTCTGCAACTGATTATGATACGATGATTGCAAGATGCGAGATGGTCAGAAATTCAGGTATGGAACTAGGTTCTTATGCGTTCCTTATCGATGGGACAACCGCAGGTTGGATGGCAGTGCAGACATTGAGAAGAAAATATCCTGACGTATTCATCCACTTTCATAGAGCAGGACACGGTGCGTTTACGAGACCGGAAAATCCGATAGGATTCACGGTATTGGTGCTCTCCAAATTTGCGAGATTAGCAGGTGCTTCAGGTATCCATACGGGAACAGCGGGAGTCGGAAAGATGGCAGGTACGCCAGAAGAAGATGTGACTGCAGCGCACAATATTTTGAGACTGGTAGCAGACGGCCATTTCTTTCATCAATCACGAGGAAGCATCCCAGAAAACGATAAAGATTTTTTGCAAGATGTTCAACAAGATATAGCTCATCATGCGATATTGCAGGATGATAGCCGAAGAGGCATCAAAAAATGTACGCCTATCATTTCAGGAGGGCTCAATCCTACGCTTTTGAAAGCGTTTATCGATGTGATGGGGAACGTTGATTTTATCACTACGATGGGTGCGGGTTGTCATGCTCACCCTGGAGGAACGCAAAAGTGAGCGACCGCTTTGGTACAATCTTGCGAGGCATACAAACAAGGGATCGATATCCATGAATATGCAAAAACTCATGAAGAATTAGCTCAGGCTATCGAATTCTTTGAAAAAAAAGAGAATAAAGAAATAAGGCATTCCGAACGTGCAGAATCTAATTAAAAACAGATATACTGAATACGATTTCCAAATCGACTCCTTACAGGGGGTCGGTTTTTTTATCACATAGGAATTTCTACCATTCCTAATCTCAGGGTTAATTAAAAAAAATATGTGGTTAAAATAGAGGAAAAAATTAGATTGATCTAGGAGTTCGAGCCATCAATCTAACAATATACACCGTAGTCCGATCGTGACATCCCGAATATCCGTTTGTCGTAAGACAGGATAGAGGGATAATGAACTGTACATGATATAAAATATCCATGATATTGCTCTGATGGCGAGAGAAAAGCCTTTTTGCTCTTGTCCTTTGCGAAGTCAAAGGGTTCTTTTGTGGCCAGACAAAAGAAAGTCCAAGCGAAGCGTTAAAAAAATAGAGAGAAAATAATCATAATAACATAATTTTTTGAAAAATAGCCACCCCAAAAGTTCTATTATCCCTAATTTCATAAAATATAATTACTTGTATTATTCCTTGATTTATAGTCCATAATTATATACAAAGAAACTTCGGTTTTTTTTAGCTTTATTATACAAAAATAATGTTTATCAATTTGACGTACATGTTCTTTATCCTTGTAGGCTTATATTACGGTGGCATAGCTTACGCTCACACAAAAAATATCATCTTTATTTTCGCAATAGCGCTATTGTTGGGTTCATTCGGGCTTGAAATACAATGGATGACGCAATGAATCTATACGTTAGATACGAACGATATATTATGGACTACAAGAGATATCCTGCGAACGGTACTGACCATCTATTTATTCAGAAATAGCTACAAGCTAAAAGGTTTGAAATAATGCTGTCTATTCCAGATATGTTACAAAAATCGGTAACCAACCCGATTTTTTTTGTAGTAATTTTTTGTGCACCATTATTCCATCAGTTTGAAAAGTAGGTCGAGCGAGTCATCCCGAAGATCTGTTTACCGTAAGGTAGATCAAGGGATAATGAACAAGATGTGATTAAAGAGAAAACGTGATACTGATCTAATGGTGCTTGATTTTTTTATCCAATATTTTTGTATCAAGACAAAAATATTGGTCAGGGGTTTGGGGCGAGATAAGCCCCAAGGAGAAAAAGAATAGTATATAAATTTTAAAATTTAAAAATAGACCCCGAAAAATTTGCACATTCTCCTTCAAAATAGAATTCATATTTTGATTGAAGAATGGGTAAATGAATACGACTAAAAAGTATCGAAAAATTTGCTTGTGAATTTTAGTCGAAAAATTTGCTTGTGAATTTTAGTCGAAAAATTTGCATTTTTCGCCTGTGTGGAGTATAATTGAGACACAATAAAAGTTCGAATTCTTTATGAGAGCTTTTATGATGTCGATATTATCCTTTAGGATAATTGAGATACAGCCAATAATAGTGATTGGCGATTTCGATATTATCCTTTAGGATAATTGAGATACAGCCAATAATAGTGATTGGCGATTTCGATAGTATTCTTTAGGATAATCAATAATAGTTTTTTTATATAGTAGCATACAACAAAATGACAAAAAAAACCAAAAAAACAAACAAAGCGAACCAAGCTATGTTCAACCTAAAAACCAAGGGCATTGATATCCACGAAGGAGACGAGTTGGTAGTGCTTATCAATGAACAAGATGCTTGGGAACATGGAATCACAAGTATGGATAAGATATCGCTCATCTACGATGATCATGAATTTGTATTTGATGCTGATTTGACATCAAGCTTAGTGCAACGTGGAGAAATCTGACTTCTGGAAGAGATCACAGAAAAATATCATATCAAAGAAAATCAGCTCGTGACTATAGCTTATACCAAAAATACCTCAGAATCGCTCGAAGCGCTCAAAAAAGGATTGAACGGAAAAAGGCTCAATCAAAAAGAGATTTTTGCAATTATGAAAGATATCTCAAATAATCGTTTTACTGACATCCTGACAACGTACTTTTCGGCGATGGGATTTTTCTTCCCTTCAAAGGATGAAGATCTGTATCGAATGGCCAAAGCTATGGCTGAAACAGGAGAAATGCTTAAATTCCCAGGTATAGTAGCCGACAAGCATTGTATGGGTGGAGTGCCGGGAAACGAGACAACGATG
>JAHFJL010000028.1 GCA_023245855.1 bacterium | reverse complement strand
GAAAGAACGGTACCAAATTCAGCTCTGGTGACTTTACCGTTGGGGTTGAAAGAAGTTACACCTTGACCCATGAGTCCAAGCTGACAAGATTCTTTGATATACATCTGCATATCGGTTGTTTCATTCATAATGTCCATAAAATTGCATGATAACGTAGTGTCGGGAGTCTTGCCCAATACCGTAGTTGCATAATTAACCATCATTTTAGCCATAGCAGATCTGAGAAGGACTCACATCATGTCAGCATTTTCGATAGAAGATTGTGTAGTGATGTTTTTTGTATGGGCATATTGATATGCACCTTGCAATTCCATACTGTAATTTTCAGCTCATAGATGGAGACCAGCGTTGACGTCTAACGTAGTATAATCAGCTTTTACAGAGTTTCCTAGGTGATATAAAACCAATCAGCATCCCAGGATACTTGCTGACAGAAAAAGTTTTCTCAAAAGATTTTTCATAGTAATAGTTGTACAAGAATATAAAAAAATCAATCAATGTTTTTTAAAACGCCTGTGTATGTATGGTTTCCAAAAAAGAATAAAACTGAATATCTAAGGAATAGTCGTATCATATGTCGATAAATCAGTAAAAAAATACAAAAAAAAGATATATATTTTTCTTAGATTTCTATAAAAAAAACACCCCGCCATAGATAGAGCAAAGGTGTTTTTTCAAATTATTATTTGATTTTAATTATTTGACTTTAAAGACTTTTAACTTTATGACTTTATAAATTATTTCTTAGCTCTCATAAGCATGAGCATTACATATCCTCTGACTTCTTTTAAGTCAGGATTTGTATTTGAAATAATATCAGCAGCTTTCAAAGCACTCAAATGTCCGATATAATAAGGAGTTACCCCATCATATGTTTTTCCATAGAGTGCCCTAGAAAGAACAGTTCCAAATTGTGCTCTTGTTACTCCTGTGTTCGGTTCAAAGTTTATCATACCTACTCACATCAGTCCAAGCTGACAAGCAAGTTTGATATATGTTTTCATTTCTGTTGATTGATTGGCTATGTCATTGAATTCACAAACGGCTCAAGTATCCGGTGTTTTATCCAAGACTTTGATTGCATAGTTTACCATCATTTTAGCCATAGGAGCTCTGAAAAGAGATCCTCACATATCTGCTTGTTGGATAGTTTTTATAGTAGTGATGCCGATATTGTAAGCGTAGAGATATGCATTATTAAATTCTGTACTATATTCAGATCAGATAATAGTGCCTAGAGTTTGAACATTAGCACCAACAGCACCTGTAATTGCAGTACAAATATTGTCATAGAAGCTTGGAGAAATATCCCCATTTGGACAATAGTCTTTAGTCACGTTCGATCCCCCAGCAGATCCACCTCCACCTCAACCTCAACCACCGCCACTTGTTGTTACTTTGACGGGAGCAAAATATGAGAGGTGATCAGTTCTGAAATTACAAACTAAACTGCTATCTAATGTACAAGTAGCATCAGGAGTATTTGCTACCCATGTTGTTCCATTTTCTGATCTATAAAGATGAAGGATGTCTCCATTTGTACCCGCTGATACCACAAAGCTTACATTGAAATATCCACCACTCGCTACCAAAGAATCTGTAGTAGCTCATGCCTGGATAGTAAGAAGTACGGTATGAGTTGTTGTAGAAGTATCTGTTAATCAGATCTTTGTTGTTGTTGCATTATTGGAATCTCCCGTATCTAAATTTGTAGGAGGGTTTAATACTCCATCCCAAGTTCCTCATGAAGTCTGGATAATAAGTCAGCTTACATTGAGCTGGAGTTGATTGCTTATTGATCCTGTTGAAACTATATTTAACGTACCTGTAGAGGTGAATGTAATTCCTGTGGTTGTTGCTCATCAGATATTTGTTGTACCTGTTGAATTAGTTGTACCAAGTATAGTGATTATGGCACTTGCCAACACATTTCATGTGTTGCCCGCAAGATCAGAGAAGGTGAAAGTGAAGCTTCCGTTGCCTGTAAATAATTTTGAAGTCGCATTAATTCATGTAAGCGTTTCGCTATATCCTGTAAGGGTTGCTAGAATATTTGCTCAAGTATTCGTATAGGTTACGCTTGCTGTAGGAGCGGTATTATCGATCCAAGTGACGGTTGCCGTAGTTGCTCCTGTATTACCAGCAGCGTCTTGGAACGTGAATGTGAAGGCTCCCGTAGTAGTAAAGGTATATCAAGTGAGTCCGCTGTTGTTTATTACGGTCACTCATGTTTTGTTGAAACTAATTGAAGCTACAACATTTCCATTAGTGAATGTTGCAGGCGAGTAACTTACGCTTCCTGTAACTGGTGTTTTATCAATCCAAGTGACGGTACCCGTTGCTATTCCTGGATTGCCTACAAGGTCAGTGAAGTTGAATACATACGTTCCATTACCTGTAAATGTATAGGTAGTCGTGCCTGTTATAGCTTCGCTTCAGCTCAATGTCGCAATAATATCCTGATTAGTTAAGCCAGTCGTAGAATAAGAAATAGTAGCAGTAGGGGTAGTGGTATCAATCCAATCTACGGTTGCCGTAGTTGATCAGGTATTGCCTGCAAGATCAGAGAAGGTAAATGTAAATGAACCATTGCCTGTAAAGGTATGTCATGTAGCATTAAGTCCGGTAAGTGATTTACTATATCAAGTCAATATCGCTACAACGTTTCCACTCGTCAACGATGCGGGTGAATAGGAAATCGTAGCAGTTGGAGCTGTTTTGTCGATAGTATTTACAGTACCTGTTGCTATTCCTGGATTACCTGCAAGGTCAGTGAAGTTGAAGACGTATGTTCCATTACCTGTAAATGTATAGGTCATAGTACCAGTAATGTTTTCGCTATATCCTGTAAGTGTCGCAATAACATCCTGATTAGTTAAGCCAGTCGTAGAGTAAGAAATAGTAGCAGTAGGGGTAGTGGTATCGATCCAATCCACGGTTGCCGTAGTTGATCAGGTATTGCCTGCAGCATCTTGGAATGTGAACGTAAATCATCCCGTAGTATTGAATATATATCAAGTTAGTCAGCTATTATTTATTACGGTTACTCCTGTTTTGTTAAACGTAATAGAAGCGATGACAGTACCACTAGTTAATGTCGCTGGCGAATAAGCTATCGTTCAGGTTACTGCTGTTTTATCGATGTTATTCACGGTCGCCGTAGTGCTTCCTGTATCGCCAAAAATATTTTCAAATTCGAATGTGAATGAACCGTTGCCGGTGAAAATATATGCAGTTCATGAATTGTTGGTTACGGTGATTCAGCTTCTATTAAAACTTATAGTTGCGGTCACATTTTGATTGGTTAATCACGTAATAGAATACTGTATAGTTCAGACTGGCATTAATGTATCGAATCCTGTACATTCACTATTTGTACATCGCGGACTATATTTTACTTGTCATGAATAATCTACTCATGCTGCAGGCTCTGCTGCACTTCATCGATAGTTGCCAGTAGCGGAAAGCCATCCTGCATAAGTATTTTCCAATACTCCTCAACTAAAAATACAATTATTGAAGTTCACTCCATTGGTATAATTTGTCTGTACTACCTTTCCGCCATTGCGCGAAAATGACATGTAGCTTATGGTAACATTTGGCGAGTTCACTACCAAGCCTCCACTTGTAAATACTACATCAGGTCTATCAAATCATGTGCTTCGCACAGAATTTCCTATGATGCTCATCGGCTTATTTATTATAATTTCTGTTTCTTCATTTGCACAGCTTCCGCCGCATCCATCAACCATAACTGTACCACCACTATTTACCATATTTACCGCATCTGCTACCGAAGCCCCCACACCTAAATACATCACAGGCAAATCAAAGCCTTGGATTAAGATATTATTGGTATTGAGATATAATCTTCCTCATGATATAGTTGGATTGTTTCTTCATGAAAGTGTAATAGATCTACTGATACTAATATCTCCTCCCTCATCATAGACGCCACTTTCTACTACTATCACATCGCCATTTTCTGCACCCATGTATGTGTCAAATCACATAATGGCAGCATTGATAGTATCCGTTCCTATCGATTTAGTTACATTTTTTACTCTGCTATCTGCATAACTTGTATAAATTAATGTATTGCAAAATTGATCATTGCAGAAAGGTAGATAAAACACATTTCCACTTATATTTCCATTTGCTAATGGGTCTTTGAAATTCGCTCATCGGTAGTTCCCTGTAGCATAGATATATCCGCTGTTTTGATTTTCAAAATTCGGATTTGTCATATTAGTAAATATATTATCATTGATGAGAACAATACCTGTCGTATTGACAACAAAACTTACCGCATCTACCTTAAGATTTTTGATTGTCACGGGTCAAGCAGTGATGCTGAAGTCTGCATTTTGAATACTAGGTCTGCCGTCGACTCATATGATCGTAAGTGGTTTATCGATACCTATCGTTGGCGTATCATTAAAATAAGATTGCGCATCATAACCGATACTAATCGTACCATATGGTGAAATCGCGTCTATTACAGCACTTAATAAATTATTCTCGTTGGCATTATTTATCTTTATATCCATCACCGTAAATCATTGCATAATTCCAGCCTTTGAAAATTGCACTTGTCCTGAGATGATAGGATTGTCCAATCCTGAAAGTGTGACCAACTTATTGATATCTATTCATTCATCATATACACCACTCGCTACGGTGATGATATCTCCATCATTGAGGCTAGGATCCATGAAGGCATCGCTTATTGTACTATATCATCTCAGCAATGTTGTGTTTTTTACCTTACTGTCTGCATAAGTTGTCTCTGTAAGAGAGTTGCAATATTGGTCATTACATCGAGGTGCGTAAACTACATCGCCGCTGATATTTCCGTTTGCTAATGGATCAGCATAATCTGTTCATCGGTAATTACCGGTGGCCGTAACGATAGAGCCATTTGTATTTTCTACAACAACGCCTAGCGCACTAATAAATGAAATATTGTCGATATTAACAGGTCATGTATTTATGAGAAAACTTACACCATTAATGCTAGGGAAACCACCGGCTCATACTATATTCAAAGGTTTGTTTATATTTATAGGGCCCGACATTTCTTGATATTGTTGCACATTATAATCGATAGTCACTGTTCCAAATGGAGAAATTGCATTTATTGCAGAGCTGATAATATCGTTGTAATTAGGATTGCTCACTGATATATTCTTTACATCAACTCACTGTATCACGATATTGTTTATACCAAAATTTACCGTTCATGAAATAATAGGATTATCTAATCACGAAAGCGTGATCATTTGATTGATAGAAAAATCTTCTTCATAAAGACCACTCGCTACGGTAATGATGTCACTGGAAGTGATATTTGGATCAGCCATAGCTTCACCGATAGTATTGTATCATATATCCTGAGTAATGTTTCTTACTCTACTTTCTATTACATAACCAGAAGTAAGTGTAGTACATCAGCTATCAGCACATCGTGGAGTATAATTAACCAATCCACTATAATTTATCCCTGCAATAGGTTCGGCACCACTTCACCATCGATTTGAAGTAGCAGATCATGTAGTTAAACTTAAATTTTCTATCATACTTCCTATACTACTGTCTTGTATAGTAGAAGATCAATTTGCCGAATCAGACAACACAACATCCTTGGTACAATTTTGGAATGCTATGTGCCGTATTCATACATCAAGACTATTGATGGTGATTGCCGTACCAGCACCTCCACAATCTATAATAGGGGCACCCGTTACTGATATAGTAATATTATTTTTATTTATAATAATTCCTGACTCATAAAAAGTCGGATTATTTTCTCAGCTGAGATATAGGTTTCCAGCATTATTAACAATCAACGCTCCATTTGCTATTTTTCCTTGTGAAGTAACTCGCACTGTATTTGCACTAAGACCAAAGATACTAGGTGCATCAAGCGTTACGCTGTCTAGTACAATATTTCCTGTAAAATTTAATGATTTATTTATTGTTGCATCTCATCAAGATCGGAAGGTAGATAGAAGAGTATCTCCTGTGTTTGCTTCATTGATAGCTAGTTGGATATCATTATATCCCTTCATTTGTGTGATATTTTTTATTCTTGCTATTTCAAAAGAAGTGAAGTGCGCTACATCAAGATATATACTGCAACCAAAATCACCACCAGTACAGGCACCACCAGAGTATACATTAGTAATCACATCATTCCCTGTAATTGCACCACCGCTACCCTCTCTTACATAGAAATCATTAACACTTATGCTAGACAAAAATCATTCTCGAGAATTAGGAAGATTTATTGTAAGTGTTGCATTTTTTCCTTCGAATCATGAGCCAGGATTAAATCGAATTTGTCCTTGTTGCATTCAAATAGAATTTGGTAGTTCTCCTGAAAGAAAATTCTGAGTTCCTGTATCTGTTAAATCTAATCATGTATAAAATGTAATTCTACCAAGTTCATTACTTCCAGAATTTTTAGCAAAATATAATCCTGTGAAATAATTAACATTATCGTTTGTGACCTGATTGAAATTATTGAGTATTCAATAACTAACTAGTTGACTGCCGATATTTCCATAGATATTTTCTCGAGAAAATCATGATCATCCTCAGTCACCTCAAGAAGAATATTGGACATAAGAACCGTCAGTAGTTCATGTAATTTGGTTACCAGAAAATCATCAGAAATCAGTGAAATCTATAGTGAATGGAATAGTTTGTCCTGAGGTTCCATTGCCCGTAAGTGTATATTGTGCGCTCCAGAAGTTTCCACCTCCGGTTACGGTAGCGGTATGTCCTCATATAGTTGCAGTAACGCTTGCCAGTGCTGCATTACCCGTGAAGGCAAGATAGATAGTGTTGCCGGATCCCGCACCTGTTCAATTATCTGATGAGATATGTACAGCTGTGAGAAATGTTTTAAGATCAAACTGCGTAAAGTGTCCTACATCAAAGGTTAATGGACATGCCCGTTGTCATGAAGGGGCACAAGTTGATCATACAACATTACTGATGATATCATTACTGATGATATTCCCTGATTCATCTCTTACGACAAAATCATTGTTATCCATCCCGAGAAATTCTCCCGAATATGTTATTGAAAAATTCATCACAAGTTGTGCGGCTTTGCCTATAAATCCTGTCCCGGGGTTGAAACTTACATGTCCTTGATCCATAGTAATCGATGTAGAAAGATCGTATTGTAAGAAATTTTGTGTGCCGGTATCGGTAAGATCCAACCCTGTATAGAACGTAATCCTTCACATTTCATCTGAACCTGTCATCTTCGCAAAATAGAGACCGGAAAAACTAGTCACATTACCAGAAGTCACAGTATTCAAATTATTAGCAATACCTCACCCTGAGAGTGTGTTTCAGATAGAAGTATAGATTGTGGCTCGATCAGCACCGGTTCAACCACCTCCACCTCAAGAGATTTCTGTACAAGCGTCACCTGTTCGCATACACAGTCAGCCACCACCTGCTGCTTCACATACTGCTTGACCTCCGGGTGTAGCATCCGCACAACCTAATGCGTACGCAGAATCGATGTGTAATAAAGAAATTTTTACGGGATTGTAATAATTGATGATGTTTGCTAATGGGGATTGTGAACCCACAATAAACAATGCAAGCATCCAACATAGAATCTTTCTAAAAAACTTCTGCATGGGGATTTTTTTGAAAAATATAAAAAAAGTAAAAGATTTTGAAACATATCAAAAATGTTGATTAGATATCTCTTTACAAGAGATACTAGGTATAAACTTGCTTCATGTCAACATTTAAAATGTATATATCAAGATAGTATATTGACAATATTTGTAAATGAAAAATATTGCAAGTGAAGATGATAAGAAAAGATAGTTTAGACCTAGATTGTAGTATTTTTTAATCTTTACAAAAATAAAAATATAAGAGGTAGAAACTAGTATCACTGGCGAAGTATGTCATTTTTTGACTATATCATTTTCTTGAACATCAAAAGCACTACAAATGTTCATCAAAAAATATATATACAGCATAAACGTTTTATTCTCTATCCAGCAAAAAATGAGAAAAACTTTAGAAGCGCTTACCAAAGCATTTGTAGGAGAATCACAAGCAAGAAACCGCTACAATATCTATGCGGGTATTGCAAGAAAAGAAGGATTGCTTCAGATTGCAGAGATTTTTGATCAGACCGCTGAACAAGAAAAAGAGCATGCAGAACGATTTTTTAAGATGATCCAAACCGTCAAAGAAAAAATGGGTGAAGATAGGGATGAGCTCATTATAGATACTGCTGCATTTGTAAAAAGGTGAACAACCGTAGAAAATCTGCAATACGCAATCGATGGAGAACATAACGAAAATAGTAATCTCTATCCAGAGTTTGCAAAGATAGCCGATGAAGAATGATTTCCAGAAATCGCTGTCAGGATTCGCAGCATCTCACATGCTGAAGAGCATCATGAAGCGAGATATATAGCGTTACGTGACCAATTATCTGCAGGTACATTAGCAAAGAAAGCTGAAGATATTGAATGGATGTGTACCAAATGCGGGTATGTCCACAAAGGAAAAACGCCTCCGGAAAAGTGTCCCGCTTGCGACCACGAAGCGAATTACTATGTTGTAAAATCAGAAAATTATTAATTATCAAAAAAATCCTCCCTGAAAATTCGAGAGGATTTTTTTTATTATCTCAAATATGAGAAAATATTTTTTGATTATGTTCTTTTTTTTGTATGATTTAAAAAAACATAAAGATTGACTTTTAATATAAAATATATAGAATACAAAAAACAAAAAATTAACTTCAAAAAAAAATCTAAGCTTATGGACAACGCAATTAATATTTTGATCAGCCTCCTTGGAGGAGGATGTATAGGTGGATGTATTACATATTTTTATATGTATATCCAATATAACATCCAAGAAGAAAAGGAAAAAATACGGAAATTTATCACCCAAATGGAATCAGAAGAAGATCCGGAAAACATAAAACAAGCGGTACAGAAATTTTCAAAAACATGTTGTGATTTTTCACCTCAAAGCTTCAGACTCCTCAAAAACAAGGAATTTGATGAAATAGCAAAGCTGATAGAAGTGAGAAATGGATTGTATTTTTCGTCACTTAATTATGTGAATAATGATATCCATCATCCTAATAATCCATCAAGTAATGCAACAAAAAACTTTTCAGAAGAGCAGAAAATAGAAAAAAAAATCAACGAAAAATTCCTCCAGATCATCGGAGTGCAACTTAATTAAACAATTGATATTATTGTGATCGTAGCTGTATTCAGCTGCGATTTTTTTTTAAATTATTGCGTGCCAGATCTTAATACCCAGCTTGTACTCTTGATGGCTGAATCACCAAGTTGTTCCAATGAAAGCTTATTTTCTTTTACTAGTTTTTGGAGTTTAAATCTATCGATCTCCATCGCTTCATTCAATAATCATAATTCTCACAGAATGCTTTTCGCTTTTTCCTTATCTTCGAGGCTGATATTTTCCAATTTCGACGCAGATATCTTTCCTGTATTTCCAAATAATTTCAGCAGATCATGCTGTTCGAGATATTCTACTAGAAGCGCTTTTATCAGTTCTTTGTCGTTCTTCGCTTGCGACTCCTGTTGAGATAATGTGACATATTCATCGACCAGTCATTTCACAGTTTTTTCACCCAATTCGCCACCGATAACTTCATCATCAAATTTCAGATGCGCTCGCAACGGACACAGCGAATAGTATTCGCAGTATTTACAAAAATTATTTTGCTTCGGTTCGAAGATTTTTTTGTTTCCCATATTGTAATGAAATTTTTTGTCTTCGATATCTTTGATGATATCAGAATATTTTTTCGTGACGGCAGCTAAACGTTCATTAGTAATCTCCCATTCATCAGTCAGATCGAAATGAAGATAATGTAATCTGGCTTTTATATTCTTGTAGTACTTAGCATAATTTTGCTGTACTCACAAGCCATAGAGCGTCAATTGTTCCTGATATTCTTCTTTGTTCTCCGGCGGTAAATTCTTGTTTGTCTTATAATCGTTGATCACAAAGGTCTCACCTTCTTTATCCAATCTATCGATAAATCCACGGAATTTTATTCCGTTTTTGTCCTCCTTGATAAAGGAGGAAGTATCTGCTAGTGCGGATGGAGGATTTAGGTCGAAAGTTATCGACACTTCTGTAGCTATAATACTCACTCATTCAAATGGACTATATTTATCATAATAATTCGCTACATAATGGATTCCTCTACGGATGTAGTCTTCAAGCGTCTGTTCTCATTTCATCTCCAACGGTTTTTCTTTCGTAGCTTCAGCGATTTCTGTGTCTCGCTGGTCTTTAAACTTCACCAAAAGTTCATCCTTATTCGGAACTTTAAAGATATTTATCTGATTATATAATCGTTCCAATGCTGCGTGGACGCTATGCCCGAGGATCAAGTCCGGACTCGATTCAAATTCTTTTTCTTTGATCTTGTCGACGTATTTATATTGGTACTTGCGTGGACATTGTACGAAGGTTTGGGTTTGCGAGAATGAATAGACGGACATCAATTATAGGGACAAGGATAAAGGGACAAGGTGAAAGGTAGAAGGTAAAAGGTGGAGCAGAGCGGAGTCCCGCAAGACGGGAGACGAGGAACAAGGACCTAGTATCATGTCCCATATTTAGTTTTTATATCCTTTCAAAAGATGTTTACAAGTTTCATACGGATATTTTTTACGAAAAAAAAAGAAGGTGAAATACACCTCCTTCAATGATTTTTTTTTAATTATTTAGCTCTTTAAAGATTCCAATTAATATGCAGGAACGCTGGCTACAATACTCCAATCACTGTACACAGTTTTGGAAAGAGTAGTTAAACAATCCACAACAAATGGTTTCCAATCCGTTGGTTTTTTGGTATATGAAGCCAAAATTTCCGGAGTAGCCAATTTAATGCTGCCTATGCTAAGTGATACAATCTGCATCACCACATCGTCAGTAATCGTGCTTTCAAGGCTGATATTAGATCCAACAAAGAATGTTTTAAGTTCATTGTTCAGATAATTTATCGTTTCCTCTTTTGTTGATTTCGCACCGGTTGAAGTCAATACGTAACGACTGTGAATGGCAGTCATTAAGTGCAAAGTGAAATAATTACATTCACTTTCATTGACAGGAGTCGTTGAAGAGGTTTTGTACAACCATCCGGTAACAAGTGGGTTACTTGTACAGAAATCCTGAACATTAACAATTGTGTTGGGATACAACGCACAGCATCTGTTGATTGCTGAACGGGTAATCGTTTTCCAAGCAAAATTGGACTCAGGAACTGTTGGCATCTGCTGTTTTTTGTACTCGGTATTTGCATACGCAACAACCTTTTCTTTCAACATTTCAGGAGTCATTCCTTTCCCTGCATTAGGGTTAGTAATGAATGCAAACATTACTGCTCCAGCAATTCTTAATTGCGCGATTGTCATTGAATTCTTTTTCATACTGTTTTTTTGTTTTTTTTGGTTTATAATGTATTTACGATTGATGTAATTTTTACATCAGAAATGCTACTATAGAAATATCAGATATGATTGCAAGAGAAAAAAAGAAAGTTATATATCAAGCCAAGTGTAGAGAAATATAATCATTCCTGTCATTCCAATAAGAATAAATTTTTGTGTCGTATTTGCAGCTTTAGAACTAATATTAATCTTCAATTTTTGAAGGATTTCTGCAACAAAAGAATGCTTATAGTTTTTTTCATCGATTATCTTATATCATCTTAGATGTTGCACCCATGTCGTTAAAGGACAGATCATATCTATTTTTTTGAAGACCATGAATGCCCATGAAAATTGCAAAAAAATTATTATTAACGTGAATCGAACATAGAATAGGAAGATTTTCGGTCAAAAATTGAAAAAAATAAAGAACAAACCAAACCATGAAATAATGATGGTCAGATGAGTAAAAAAGAGAATATTAATAAGTCATTTTGATGTTTTGATTTTCATATAGAGAGATATAATAAACACAATAGGGATTACAACGAAAAACATAGGAATATATCAAAAAATAACTTCAAAAGAATATTGATATTCATATACTTCAGCTGAATTTTATTTCACATCCTCCCACATGGACAGAGTTCAAAGTATTGTTTGACTCAAGATAGTCATCACCAACACAGACAATAAGATATTGATCCTCAAAAGATCATTGGCAAGCCTAAGATGATGAACCTGGGATTTGCCAGGATGAGGAATTTTGCTCAATGAAGCTCCCATAGCAGGACTAGAAAGAGAGATACTTGAAGAAACTTGATTGCAAAACATTGCAGAAATACTCCCTGTCTATACTTCGGCATATATAAATTCAGATGGACAGCATGTATTTATAGTAGGATATGCAGGTATGCTTCAAGACGAGCAAATCGTGATATTGAGTCATGAGCATGACGAGTATCTTTGGATAGATCCTAAAGATATAGATACCTATGATTTGCCAGATCATCGAGTAATGACGGTAAAGAAATCATTAGAAAAATAGGATAAAGATATAGGTGTATGTTTTTATGTTGTTTTCATGCTGTGAGTACCCCAACCCTCCCTTAACAGGGCGGGAGCCAAAGAAAATTAAAACAAAAAAACCATCTTCAAAACTTATATGAAAATTCATAATGAGAATAGTTTATTGATGGTCGGTGATTTCTACTACTTTAAATATCGATCAATCCAAATATCATAAGGCCCTGTATTTTTCATTGATTTTGAAATAATAGATATTATCTGTTTTCGGTTTTCTTTTACGAAAATCTATCTCAATAAAATGTCATTGGATGAGATATTTTTTGGCTTTCATATACTGTTTTTCTATTCATCTTTTTTGGATATATTCTTTGATTCATGAAATCTCTCGTACACTATCGCATCTAAATACCATATCGTTGCTACATATTGGTAAAAGCAGATTTTGGCAAGGACTTTGCCAAAGCTATCTTGTCTTTTAGCTGTTGGGAAAGTTCTTTGATGGAGAGTCTGCCGACTTCTACTTTTTTTTCTTGGTTTCAATAGGCTTTGATACATTCAGATAAAAATTCTTGTATATCCGCAAAATGTGTTTTAGAAAGTTTAATAGATTTTTCCAAAGTTATAGTGGTCATAGACAATGATTACTATATAAATCAACAATATCATTGTATCTATTCGTACGATTTTTTCAAGCTAATAAGCTATTAACACCCAGTAACAATGGCTCCATAGCACCTAAACAAAAATACTGCTTAAAATCTCTTGCTTTTTTTCGTAGCATGATTATAATATACGTGCTACATTTTTTTTATACCCCCAAAAAATAGGCCAATCCGTGAAGAAGGAGATACCTCATCGTATCCTATCCTTCAGGGATCTAAAATCAGTAAATAGATGTTCTTATAAAGTTCAGTTTTGTTCTTTATGAATAGGGGTAAAATTGGAGCATACAAAAGTACAAAAATTATTTTATATATTTATACATTACAACTATGGCAAAAATTATCGGAATCGATCTCGGAACAACCAACTCTTGTGTATCCTACATGTTAGGTGATAAATCAGAAGTGATTGCAAACGCTGAAGGGAAAAGAACAACCCCCTCTGTCGTATATATCAAGGGTGACGAATTGCTCGTCGGAGATCTTGCAAAAAGAAAGGCTATTTTAGAGCCAAAAAACGTTATCTACGAAGTGAAGAGATTCATCGGTAGAAAATATTCTGAGGTCATCGGCAAGGAAAATCTTCCCTACCAGATCAAAGAATCTAAAGACGGCGGAGTACTTATCGTTATAGACGGAAAGGAATATAAACCTGAACAGATTTCGGCGTTCATCCTCCAAAAACTCAAAGAGGACGCAGAAAAATTCCTCGGAACTCCTATCACGGAAGCGGTGATTACGACACCTGCATATTTTAATGATTCGCAA
>JAHFJL010000063.1 GCA_023245855.1 bacterium | reverse complement strand
TTTTTAGTTATTGAAGTTGTATATTATATTGTTGCAGTACATTCTTGAACTGAATAATATAATAATTAGAAAGATTTTGTTTGCAATTATTATCATCATCTCTCAGTAATTTCAAGATAATCAAGAAATTGTTGAATTTTTTTGTGATATCATTCATTTCATCAGCAGAGATTGTACGATCCTTTTTAATCTTATCCATGACAAAGAGTGTGAACGCACTGACTAATGATTTGACATACGTTTTTTGGAAGTTTGGCATTTGAAGCGTAAATGGATTATTATTGATAGTGAGTTGTACAGGACTATAGGTAAGCATATTTCTGCATGCATTAAATTTATCTACTTCGACTTTAAGCGTAGATGTCAAAGTAGCAAGTGTACCGGAAACAATAGTTACACTAGGAGTAGGCATATAATTGATAGTAGAAGTGATAGTACCTCCATGGGTTCGTAAAACATTGCCCGTAACCAATTTACTATTTCCTGCTCTATCCATGAGAGTAAGATTGAACATATAGGATTGATCTCTTTCTACTCCAGAAAAGATCATTTGTTGGGCAGTGAGATAAGCAGCGCCAGAAGTAGAGAACAACACTCATCAAGTTTTTTGGTAGGTAAGCATATATGTTGTAGGTTCAGATCAAGAATAGGATAAATGCAATCAATCAGTATATCCGCTAAACATAAATCCGGTCACGGTAGGCGTTGTTTTATCAAAGATCAATGATGAAGCAAATATAGTATTTCACGTATTGCCTGCCGTATCAGCAAAATATAGAGTAGCCGTCAACGGACCTTCAGGGTACAGTGAACTAAGATTTCGAGTATAGGTATACAGCAATCATGATAGATTTGAACTTATCCAAGAGATTCCAGATCATACGGTTACATTAAGATTAGAGAGATATTCATTAGCAATAAACGATAAAGTCACCATTCAACTACTATTTAGATATCATGAAGTAGATCAGCTTGATTGCAATGAAATGCCCGTCAATGTAGGATATTGGTTATCAATAGTAAAGGTTGGCGTCTCATATAATGGTGTTCATGAATCATCTAGAAGCCTTACTGTATATCAAGTCCACAAACGTGTATATACACCCGTATACATTCAGGTATAGAGATAGAAATTTCATGCACCCGTATTTCAGACGATAGGATAGAATCCTGATAATTGGAAACTATACAATCTTCTGGAATCGAAAGCAAATGAAGTAGCTCATGAAGCAGCAGTCCCTAAAGCAATCCATTGATTGTTATGATCTCGAAGTTGAAGAGATAATCCCGAAAAAAGACAATCTGTTCAAGAATATATCCGACTTATAGAAAAGATATCTCTGAATAAAGATCATGAAACAGGGGTTGTTCGACGGATATCTCACGATTCACAGATCCCATTTCCAGAATGTTGATTAATATCCTGCAATTGAGTATCTCATGTTTGTTGGGTACATCAGGTAAGTGATCATCAAGTTCGGTATCATCAAGTTCGATATCCTTCGGTCAAATATCCACCCGTCAAATATCATTCAGTAAAGATTTGTCCTGTAAGAAAACATCAAGTTTCAGATTCATCTACCCGAGTCTGTCCGGTAAGAGCTCCCGACTCATCCAAATCACCTCACGTCCAATATCATGATATCGTAACACATCAAGTAAGCAATCATCAAGTAAGTTCTTGTCCCGTAAGGGATCATCAGGTATAATATTCACCCGTATAATATTGTCAGGTCAATACCTGTCCTGTAAGAGTGCATCACGATTCCAATTGAGCATTGATAAATACAAAACGTGAAACCACACCTATTCATAAAATGAGAAGAAAAAGCTTCACAATTGAAAAACCTCCAAATATTCCAAAGAGATATTTTTGGTGATGTTTCTTAATATGACGATGAACATGATACCATACGTTTTTCATAATCTACAAGAGAATAATAAATCATATACAATTATATCCAGAAACACTCTTTTTGTCAAATCTAAAATAACTCAACAAGTTCAATACAAAAAAATCCCAAACCGTAAGGATCAGGACCTAAAAATAATAGGATATGTTACATGATAGAAAGCAAGGTTTTCAACTTCGTGACAAGAGTCAAATCGCCAGTAGTAAAGAGGGTTCATGAAGAAGCGGCAGATTGGATATTCTTGGATTGGAATTGAAAGCTCTCCACCAGCAATCTAGCCAATTCAGCTCTAGAGATCTTCTCGCTACCCGCTTTTGCTTCATCATAGATAAATTGGATATTCAATGATTTGCTCAATATCTGATATACCTGCTGTTTAGTCATAAAACCATTAGGATCAAAGGACAACTGCCCGCCCTTGCTCGCAAGAATCGGATCTATCAATCAGTGATCAGCAGCATATTTCAATTGAGGGAGATATGATGCATTAGTCTCCACATCAGCAAACGGGGAAACAGAAGAGTCTATGGATAAAGACTGATTTTTAGAAGCTAAAAGCGCATTAACGAATATGATAGTGAAGTCATAATGACGGAGATAATTATCAGGATAGAATTTAGCGGTCTGAGTATTGAGGATGCCTAGACTTGCCAACGTAGTGATAGCAGAAGCAAAAGGATGTCCCGTAATATCGGTAAATGCATTGCCTGCTGAAATAGCTGGTTGATCATTTGCAGCTAAAGCTGGTAAATCAAAGATACGAACAAGGCAATACGCTCATTCTGATCTCATAAGCTTATCATAAGCATTACCATCAAGAGCAACAACTTGGATACCCTTCAACGAAAACATGATCTGCTGAAGCATTCATTTAGTCATTACGCCGTCAGGAGCTGTAATTCACAAAACATCCTGTGAAAGAGACTGCCCAAATTTCTTTTGATAAAGGGCATCGAGCAATTTCATAAAATCGTTTACACGGAAATAATTTTGCGGATAGAACTTCTGAGAAGAACTCAACACCCCATAAGCAGCCAATCTGTTGATATAGGTAATATAAGGATCATTTAAAGTATCAACAAAAAAATCCTGAGATGCATTCGCAGGTTGGACTCAAATTCCTTGACTGACATCAAGTGTACGAACAGCTGCCGATCCATGAAAAAAATCTGCTGGACTAGTCGTTCAGTTGATAAGAGAAGCAGCCTCACTAGCTACTCAAGAAAACCTATCTTTCAGCTTGCTTCGCAAAACGGAAAGATCTGACTTGGATTGTGTTGAAACAACATTGGATCTGACTGTAGTGATTGAAGTGATTCCTGGTGTGGTACTTGCCCAAGTCGGTCATGCGCTTAAAGCGGCCATAAAGCCAAGAACTACAGTTGTGTACATTTTTCTTTTTGTTTTTGATGCTACACCCATCACGCTACACAAAGAATAAATTTCACGGACGTATTATACTCAGAATTATTGATTTGTCAAGATAATTATAAGAAAAGATAAAAAGGGGAAGGTAAGAGGGATAAAGAAGTGAATTTGCAATTAAAAAGTAAATAGTTACCCTCATATTTCAAAATTCAAAATTCAAAATTCAAAATTTTTAAATTTTAAATATATGTATGAAATATACTATAGAAAACATTGCTGGAGTAGATTGTCTTTTTGCTCCGATGGAAGATGCATATTCAGTCACTATCGAAATCATGTGCAAAGCAGGAAGTGTCTACGAGACCAAAAAAACTAATGGATTGAGCCATTTTCTTGAACACTTATTCTTCAAATGAGGAAACAAATACCCTACCCCGAAATCTGTAGCTGAAGCGGTGGATAAGTTTGGCGGAGAATTCAATGCTTACACCGGAGATGAATATGCTGGATATTATGTAAAATGTGCTCCAGAATTTACGGATAAAGCGATTGATGTCCTTGCAGATATGATGAATCAT
>JAHFJL010000027.1 GCA_023245855.1 bacterium | reverse complement strand
ATTCATCATTCATCTTACATCATGAATCTTGCATCAAAAATCATAGATTTTTTATTTCCCAGACAATGCATCACCTGCTGAACCACAGGAGCATATCTATGCAAAAATTGCAAACAGAAATTAAAACCGCATCCAGAGATATGCCCGGCATGTCATAGATTTTCCAAGGATTATAAGACCTGCCTCAATTGTAAACCAGAAAAAGAGAATATTTTGGAATGAATCATCATTCCTTTTGTTTACGATGATCAACTCAAAAAACTCATCATCAAACTCAAATATTTCCACAAAAAAGATATAGGTGGTTTCCTAGTCGAGAGGCTGAAAATTGCATTACAAGCAAACCAATCGTTTTCAAATTTCGAATTTAAAATTTCAAATTCAAAAATTTTCATCACCCGAATCCCCACCCATCGATGGAGAGAATATTTCATCAAAGGATATAATCAGTCAAAAATATTAGTGAAAGAATTAAGTAAAATAACAGATATTCCACGGATAGAGATAGCGAAAAAACAGAAACATACCAAAACCCAAGCAAGCCTTGATAGAGCTTGAAGACTACAAAATCTCAAAAATACATTTTCATTGCTGCCAGAGCTCCCTCTCACAGGAAATGAAACACTACTCATTGTCGACGATATCACCACAACATGAACGACAATAAACGAGTTAGCAAAGCTGATAAAACAGCAATTTCCTAAAATAAAAATCCGATGAGCGGTGCTCTGAAGACACACATAAATTAATTAAGAATTAAGGATGAAGAATGAATGATTAAAAAAAATGCTCCTGCGGAGCAAAATAATATAAAATATCAAAAAAGTCAACTAAATGCTACGGACAATAGCCTTTTTTTTGACAAAAAAAACATTTGTAGATATAATGGAGATGCAAAGAAAACTCGAAACATTTATAAGAGTTTTCTAACATCGATATTATGCCATTTGGTATAATGGAGATGCAAAGAAAACTCGAAATATTTATAAGAGTTTTCTAACATCGATATTATGCCATTTGGTGTAATGGAGATGCAAAGAAAACTCGAAACATTGATAAGAGTTTTCTAACATCGATATTATGCCATTTGGTGTAATGGAGATGCAAAGAAAACTCGAAACATTGATAAGAGTTTTCTAACATCGATAGTATAGACCAAAAGATTTAAACTTTAAGCTAAAATGATGGCAGATACGACCAATCCAATAACTCCTCCAGCACAAGATTTGGATATTAATCTTGCAGCGAATGAGCAAAGCGAAGAGATCCCGCAAGACGGGAATACTCCAAAAATAGAACAACCCGCAATGGATCTTGATTTGAACCTTGATTTACCCGATGCTCCAAAAAACGACGATCGACTCAAACAAGAGGATCAGAAAAATAATGAGGTAATAACTCCTGAAATTCAACCCGTGATGGAAAGACAACCGGCAGTTGAACAAACGATTCAAATGCAAGCTGAAGAAATGATCCAACCCATACAAGAAACTAAAAGTGAAGAAATAAGCGCTCCCATGATGGAAACAGCTCCGATTATGGAAACACCCGCAATCGAACCAGCAAAAGAAGCATCAACAATAGTAATGACAGAAATGATCCCTGCAGCTGCTGCAACACAAGAACTCAAACAGGATATGAACATCATTTCAGAACTTGAATCAAATACAAATGCATGAGGATTGGCTCCAGAAGCTATCGTTCCTCCACAACCGATCATGACTGAGACAGCAAAAACATTTGATCTGGATGCAATGCTTGGCACAACACCTGCACCAACGCCAACACCAACTCCGACAGCAGAAACGATGATCCCACCCGTAATGCAAGCTATTCCACAAGTACCGACAGCATCACAGCCGATGTTTGAAATCCCGAAAGTTGCGACAAGACCGCAAACACCTGCACCAATGTCAGCAAAATGACCCGCTGAAAACAAGCACATAGGAGTCAAAGTAATGCTTTTCGGACTGCTTTTTCTAGCATTAGGGTTCACAACCTATTTCATCCTCAAAACGATGTATCCTATAGAATTTGGGAATATTTTCGGTAATAGCCAAGCAAGCATAACCACAGGAGCAACAGATACCGGAACAATCGACACAGGAATTATCAACGAAACAGATACCTCATTTACCTGAACAACAGACACGGGAGCGATTCCAACAGATGAATCACTTACTTGAACTACGGATACAGGAACTATAACAGACGCCGGAACAGGCGATCATGAAAGCGCAATAAATACAGGATTTGGAGAACTTAATGATCTAGGGACAGCAGATACTAGCGCTCCAGCTCAAACGGATATCAGCAGACTTACGGATTACGTAACTCAAGGAAACAACTTCTTAGAACAAGGTAAAACCATGGGAAACAATACGGTCATCAAATACGGACTCTATATTTCCAAAAAAGCGACATCGTTTCTAGAACAGATTGCAAGTGGAGAACAAATAACTAACTTAAGTGGATACTTTGCACAATTCGATCAATATATTACAGAATTACAGAATCTCGTAGGGCAAACAACACCCCCAGCAGATTCAACAGATGCAAGTACTTCATCTTCATCAAGCAATGATGCTTCAGGAATGACACAAGATACATCAACACAAAACACCAATCCGTTCGGAGTCTCACAATAAAACATCAAAGACGAAACCTTTTTTCAAAAATAAAATTTCTAGTACCACTATCTCAGCACTCTTAGAAAAATACATCTACTATCTTCAATACGAAAAAAACGTCAGCCCAAAAACGATTGAGAATTATAGTCTCCGACTCAATAGATTTTTGGAATTTTGTGGTGATATCGAAATCAACAAGGTTAACCGTATGCAGCTTCTGGACTACAGGATGGCGTTACACAAAAACGGACTAAATGTCAGGACGATCAATTATCATATCGTAGCTATCAGAGCGTTTTTGAAATTCGTGCTGAAAAACGATATCGATTGCATGAGTCCAGAAAAGCTGGAACTCGCCAAAACTCCGCCGAGAGAGGTGAATTATCTCGACGACAAAGAGATCGGCAGGATCCTAGCAGCACCGCTTGAATACACCAAAAACGAAATCCAGCAAGCCAGAGATTTCGCGATTTTGCAGTTCTTGTACGGTACAGGACTGAGAGTCACAGAGCTTATTCAACTCAAAAAACAAGACATCAAACTGGATTCTAACCAATTTTCGGTCGTAGGAAAATGATCGAAACTTCGTTCGGTATTCGCGACAAAATCCGCTATCGACGCCTTAAAAACATATACAGAAAAAAGGAGTGACGACAGCCCATATCTCTTCATCAGCCTTTCCAGAAACGGGTTTGGTGAACATCTCAGTAGAAACAGCATCGCAGATATCGTCAGGAAATATGCCAAATTCTGAGGCATCAACAAGAAAGTGACGCCACATACGCTCAGGCATAGTTTCGCTACGACATTGATAAAGAAATGAGCAGACATCAGAGCGGTGCAGACATTGCTGGGGCATGCATCGATCACGACCACGCAGATATATACGCATGTAGATGACAAGCATCTCGCAAAAGTGCATGATCTGCTTGAAGGGTAAAACGATTTCACTGGACCATAAAAACCATCAAGAACTTTGTCAAAAATAGGTTTGACAAATAAAATCAGATATATATACTTGAGAGGCATCAATATTTATTACCTAATCATCTACCATGATTAACATTGCAGAATATATCCAAAAATCATTTGAAGATATTAAAATGACAGATTGAGACCTAGAATTCCGATCTGCTAGACAACTTATGCCTGTATTATGATATAGTAAATGGCAAAAATTCTCTTGAGTAATAGAAAAAGCAATATTATCATGCAAAAATAGCTGATACAAGTCAGAAGAACACTTTTTACCGGAGCCGGTAAAAAGTACATGAGGTAGGCCATGAGAAGAATTTTTACTCACAAGATATGCTTGTTATCTCATAGCACAAAATGGAGATAGTAGGAAGATAGAGATTTCTTTTGCACAAACATATTTTGCCTCGCAAACAAGAAAACAAGAAATTTATGAAAAAAGGATGGAAGAAAATAAGAGATTGGAAGCTAGAGCAAAATTAAAAGAATCTGAAGAAAAAATAGAAGAAACCGTATACAATAGATGAATTTATTTGCCTATGGAATTTGCTACCTTCAAAAACAAAAAAATTGAAACACTCTACAATATGTCCGTAAAAGCATTAAAAACCAAAAGATGAATACCAGAGCATAGAGCTTTAGCTGATTTTGACAGTGAAGTAGAACTCAAAGCAAAAGATTTCATTTATGCTATGACCGATCATAATATAAAAAACAAGAATATTATATGAAAAAAACATTTAGAAAACGAACTGGTAGCAAACAGCAAAGCAACAAGACAGACAATGCAAAAAAGATGAATAACACCTGAAGAATTACCAGCACAAGAAGATCTAAAAATCATAGAGAAAAAAAGATTGGAAGAACAAAAAAGAATAGAGATAAAAAAATAAAAAAATGAGCGAACATCAGAGCGGTAGAGACATTACTTGGGCATGCATCTATCACGACCACGCAGATCTATACGCATGTAGATGACAAGCATCTAGCAAAAGTGCATGATCTGCTTGAAGGGTAAGAGATAAGATAACAGACTATATCGAATTTGTATACAACACGCTATGCCCGCTCCCTTGTTTAGAAGATCATACAATTACTAGTTATGTATAACCATTTTTTAACCTCTATACTAATTTGCAGAGAGATTTTAAAAAAGAGGGGGACTTAATTTTTTTTAATTTAGAAATAGATTGAATACAATTGTATATGTAACTGAAATTTATATTGTATATATACAATATATTTTATATGAAAACACCATAATTATGGCAATCAAAGAACAAGAAAGAGCTGAACTTCATAAATCCATCTGGCAAATTGCAAACCAAATGAGAGGTAGTGTTGATGGTTGGGATTTTAAGCAATATGTTTTGGGGATGCTGTTTTATCGTTTTATCAGTGAAAATCTTACAAAATATATCAACGACAATGAACCTAATAATAATTTTGATTATGTAAAATTATCTAACAAAGATGCGGAATTTGGAAGAAATGATACAGTAAAAGAAAAAGGGTTTTATATACTTCCGAGTGAGCTTTTTGTTAATGTTGTAAAAAATGCAAAAAATGATCCAAATCTAAATGAAACTTTATCGAAAGTTTTTAAAAATATAGAATCATCTGCTAATTGAACTGAAAGTGAAGATGATATCAAAGGATTGTTTGACGATTTTAATGTAAATTCAAACAAACTGTGAAATACTGTAGAACAAAGAAATAAAAAACTTACTGACTTATTAGAATCCATAGGAAATTTAAAACTTGGACACTATACTGACAACACCATTGATGCCTTTGGGGATGCATATGAATATTTGATGGCAATGTATGCTTCAAATGCAGGAAAATCTGGTGGAGAATTTTACACTCCACAAGAAGTAAGCGAACTTTTAGCAGAAATTACAACCGTAGGCAAAAAAGAAGTTAATAAAGTCTATGATCCTGCTTGTGGGTCAGGTTCTTTACTTTTGAAATTTGCTAAAGTTCTTGGAAAAGAAAATGTACGTCAATGATTCTTCGGTCAAGAAATCAATATAACCACATACAATCTATGTCGTATTAATATGTTTTTGCATGATATCAATTACGAAAAATTTGATATTGCGCATGGAGATACGCTTATGCATCCGAAGCATTGGGATGAAGAACCGTTTGATGCAATTGTCTCAAATCCTCCATATTCTATCAACTGGGAAGGTGATGCAAATCCAATCCTCATCAATGACCCTCGTTTTTCTCCTGCTGGAGTTTTAGCTCCAAAGAGTAAGGCAGATTTAGCGTTCACTATGCATATGCTTGCCTGGCTTTCAACGAGTGGAACAGCAGCAATTGTTGAGTTTCCATGAGTTTTGTATCGTGGATGAGCAGAAGCAAAAATCAGAAAATATCTCATTGATAATAATTATGTAGATACCGTTATTCAATTACCACCAGATTTATTCTTTGGTACTTCCATTGCTACTTGTATCATTGTTTTGAAAAAAAGTAAAAAAGACAACAAGACACTCTTTATCGATGCATCTGCTGAATTTGTCAGAGGTAGTGCAAAAAACACACTCAATGACGACAATCGTAAAAAGATTTTGAATGCATTTATTACCCGTGAAGACAAAGAATATTTTGCGAAACTAGTGGATAATAAGGATATTGCAAATAATGAGTACAATATTGCGGTTTCAAGTTATGTAGAGCAAAAAGATAATAGAGAAATTATTGATATACAAGAACTAAATAAAAAAATTGCTGGAATAGTTGAAAGACAAAGTGAATTGAGAAAATCTATTGATGAAATTGTTGCAGAGATTGAGGGAGAATAATACTTTTATATAAAAAAATGCTATGCACCACAAAATTTCTATCAGATTCTATGATAACAAAGAAGTCAGAGCTATTTGGGATGAAGGAAATTCCAAATGGTGGTTTTCTGTGATTGATGTGGTGGGTATCCTCAATGAAGACAGCGATTACACTAAAGTCCGTAATTACTGGAAATATCTAAAAACAAAGCTCAAAAAAGAAAATCCTCAATTGGTTAGTGCCACTAACCAGTTCAAATTAGTAGCACCAGACAGGAAATCTCGTTTGACTGATGCTCTTGATAGTGATGGAGTTATCGCATTAGCAAAACATTTTCCCAACAACAGAGCAATGAAATTCTTGGATTGGTTTCTCTATAGTGAAACTACCATCGATGGACAGAGCAAAAAGAAGGCGTACACACTCTTTGAAAGTAATTTAATCAATGACTTTGAAATAGGTACAACGAAAGGATTGAAGCAGATACATGCATATCTCTTTGGTGGTTTATATAATTTTGCAGGAAAAATCAGACAAAAAAATATCTCCAAATGATGATTTAAATTTGCAAATGCAGAGTTTTTGGAATCTACATTGGCGAATATCGAAAAGATGTCAGAAAGCACCTTTGATGACATCATAAAAAAATATGTAGAGACCAATATAGCACATCCGTTTATGGAAGGAAATGGGAGAACTACAAGAATTTGGTTCGATCTCATCTTAAAATAAGACGCCGAAACTTCCACAAGAAGTTTAACGTCGTTTTTATCCAGCGTAGCTGAATAGGAATTTTAGAAATTCCTATGTGATAAAAAAAAGACTCAAAAAATGTGTAGATTGGAGTCAGATAAGCAAAGCTGACTATTTGAATGCAATGATAGAGAGTGTTGCAAATGATACGAAGATCAAACATTTGATACACAATGCTTTGACTGACAAAATACATGATAGAGATATGTTTATGAAAGGGATTGATTATAGCTATTCTTACGAAGAAGAATAATTTTATAAAAAAATTAAGTCTATGGAAGAAGAAAAAAAATCAATTTGTATATTTCCTTATATAAATCTATCCAAATCTTTGGTTATGGATGATTTTGAAATTCTTCATTATGATACTTATGATTTTAGTAAGGAATTAAACAAAGAAGAAAAAAATAATTTAGATTCTTATATAGATTCTTTTAGAGAAAGTTTATTTCAAAAATGAAAATCCCCTAAAAAAGCGGATGGAATATGAATCTTAAAATATAAATGAACAATTATCAGAACAAAAGAAAATTCTGAAGATATTGATGATAAAATTAAAATTCTATATTTACTATTAAAACTACATATAAATTATGATTTTCTAAATCCATGAATGAATTACATCCATTTCAAAACATTTGATACTTTTTGGTGTAACGCAAAATCTGAATATATAAATAAATTTTGAAGTATGCGAGATTGTGATAACTTATATTCAACAATTCCTGAAAATATAGGATGACTAAAAAATGTTATAATCTATCCTCTATATTATTGTATCAATAATATTGATGTAAGTTTAAAACTTGTGGGTAATTTTGAAGATATACTAGGTATTGATAAAGAAAAAATAGACATAACGTATATCTATAAATGAATCATAAAAGATAGTGATTACTGCCAAAAGTTCATCAACTTATCTTCAATACACTATTGACTAGAACGACAAAATGATCTATTTTTTTATTATTCAATAATTCCATCAATTTTAGAAGTATTGTTGTATCCAATAAATTGAAACAAAAAACAATCTTCTGTGGAATTTTGAGAGACTTTGGATGCTATACTAATAAGAGATAATGATTTTATCAAAACAACTTCTTCTGCTATAGAGAAAGAAAGATGAGTGATTGCTAGATCTTTTTCTATAATATATGACTTAAGAAATGATTTATTGCATGAAGGCAAGAAGAGTTTTGATAAATTAAAAATAGAATTTAAATGATATGATTTAAGAATTTATGATATGTTCCAACTTATCTTTAAATTTTCTATCTTAAACGATTTTATTGATAAGTGAATAATTGAAAATAAATTTGTTAAAGTAAATATTGAGTGAAATATATTTACTACTTGAAACATAAAAATCACATCAAATAGTGATACATTATATATGGACGAACAGCTCAATAATCTTCTGGTAAAAGCTACAAACGATAAAAAATATAGCCCTAAAGCATAAGAAAAATTTTAAATTATATCATATATCATGCAAACTAACCAATCAAAAATAGAACAACTATTACAACAATACTGCCCTGATGGGGTGAAATTTAAGGAGCTGGGTGATGTTTGCAAAATTGAAACAGGCAAATTAAATGCAAATGCTTCTGTTATTGATGGTGAGTATCTATTTTTTACAACCGCAAAAGAAATTAGTAGAATTGATAAATATCGCTGGGACACTGAAGCACTACTTATTGCTGGGAATGCAAATGTCTGAGATGTGAAACATTATACAGGTAAATTTGAAGCATATCAAAGAACTTATGTATTAACAGATTTTTCTGAAACAATAGATGTTCGCTTTTTATATTTTTCTCTGAAAAACAACCTTCAAGAATTTCTAAAAAGCAATTCAAACAGTGCTGCAATGACTTACATAGTTTTATGAACACTTCAAACCTTCCAAATCCCAATCCCTCCACTTCCCGTCCAAGAAGAAATAGTAAAAATACTTGATAAGTTTACAGAGCTGGAAGCGGAGCTGGAAGCGGAGCTGGAAGCGAGGAAGAGTCAATATACATATTATCGTGATGAGATGCTGAGTTTCGGAGATGATGTAGAGCTTAAACCATTAGGAGAAATTTATAAATTTCAATATGGTATGGGAAATACAATTCCTACAATAGGTGGTGAATATCCAGTTTATGGTAGTAATGGAATTGTTGGAACTCATAATGAATACAATAGCGAAAATTCTCCTGTTATTGGTCATATCTGAGCATACGCAGGTATTGTAAACTGGTGAGAATGAAAACACTTTGTAACTTACAATGGGGTTATATGTAAATTAATAGTTGAAGATGTAATTCCAAAATATGCATATTATCAATTATTAAAACAAGATTTTAATTCAATGGCTAAAAATGAATCTCAACCATTTGTTTCATATGCAGCTCTGAATAGTGTATTAATTCCGATTCCAACTAAAGAAAAACAGCAAGAAATTGTTGCAATTCTTGATAAATTTGACGCTTTGATAAACGATATTTCTATCGGTCTCCCTGCTGAACTACAAGCTCGCAGACAACAGTATGAGCATTATAGAGAGAAACTTCTTACTTTTAAACCATTAGAAAAATAATATGAAAATAAAGAAAATTTCTATTGAAAATTTTAGGGGCATAGAAAAATTAAAAGATTTTGAACTAAAAGATCTTTCTTTGCTTGTTGGTGAAAATGGGACAAGTAAGACCTCTATTTTGGAAGCGATAAATTTTTGCCTTTCTCCCTACTTTTTATCAGGAAGAATAAAAAATACAGATTTTCATAAAGGTGAAGATGTTGAGATAAAAATTAGTTTAGAGTTTGATGAATCTTTCAAAATTTTCTTGCCTGATTGATATACTAAGCAAGAAGTTGCATGTGATAAAGTATTTTTAGAAATTAAGAAGAGAGATAGGTCTGCACCAAACAAGGCTTTTTCAGACATAGTTGTTGCCTCTCATTATGTTTTACCAAATAGAGAAAAAGATAATACACAAGGCTGGGAAATAATAAGATGAACAGGAACAAAATTTAAATTTGACGAAAGACAACTTTCGTTCCCAGTCGAATCTGAAGGATTACCAAAGAGTTTCTATTTCCCCAAAAATAGAGATAAACAATTACAAAAGGGCTTCAATTCTTCCGTTTCAACTGTTTTTGATGATTTTAATTGGAGATTTAACAAAGAAATTAGAAAAATTGAAACAGGAGACAATTTTATTTGAGAAAATTTTACAACTCAAAAAAATAATTTTGAAGCAAATATCTTAGGAAAAATTGATGAAGCATCTCAAGAAAAGACATTTCAAACACTCAACAATAAACTTATAGAATTTGGTTTACCGAAAGCAGACCTTTCATTGATAGATTGCAATGCTCCTTTTGATAGTGCTTTCCTTTCACAAAAATTAAATAATTTAGATTTACCTGTATCGCAACTTTGATCTGGCGTAGAAATGATGATTTCTTTACTATTTTTAGAAACAATGGCGGAAATTTCAAAAGAAGCTATTGTAATTTTAATTGACGAGCCAGAGCTACATCTTCACCCAAATCTGCAAAATAATTTTATAAATCATATGGTTTCTAATCCTAATACAAATCAATTTTTATTTTCTACTCATTCACCTCTTTTTGTTAAACAAACACTAAATAACGAAAACGATAAAATACTCATTCATTGTCTAAAAAAAGAAAATGAAGAATTAAAGGAAATAGAATTAGAAAAAAGAGTATTATCTTATGTTTCAGCGAATGAAATCAATTTTATTGCCTTTGGGTTGGCTACTGAAGAATATCATAATGAACTTTATAACGAGATTGAATATAATTTTTGGAATAATGCAAATAACACCAATTCACAACACGGGCAAGTTAAGTTTGATAACGAGTTTTTCAATACACAGAAATGAGAACCAATAAACAGTCCTTTTAAAGGTGAACAAAACAAGGTAACGGTTCATACCTATATTAGAAATAAAATACATCATTCAAAAGAAAATGGTGGTTTCCCAACAGAACAAGAGTTAAAAACTTCTATAGAAAAAATGAGAATCTTTTTATAAAATAGTAATTGATGACATTATGACAAACAAAGACATTAATCTTGTAGCACAAAACACTCAAAGCACCGTAGTTGCTAAATTTACCCCATCTCCAAGAAGATCCGAAAGTTATCAGAGTGAAGATGCTCTCGAAAAAGAGTTTATTGCCCAATTACAAACACAAGCTTATGAGTATATTACGATTCACGAGGAAAATGATCTTGTTGTAAATCTCAGAAAACAACTAGAAAAGCTGAACAACTATCAATTCACCGATAATGAATGGAAACATTTTTTTGAAAAAGAAATTGCAAACCCAAACCAAAACATTGAAGAAAAGACCGCTACTATTCAAGAAGATTATATCAAGATTTTGAAATGTGAAAATGGAACAGAAAAAAATATCTATCTTTTAGATAAAGCGAATATACACAATAATACTCTGCAGGTTATCAATCAATATGAAACTGAGGATGGAACAAGGTCAAATCGTTATGATGTAACCGTGTTAGTCAATGGCCTACCTCTTGTTCATATCGAGCTCAAAAGAAGAGGTGTCGCAATACAAGAAGCCTTTAATCAAATTAATCGTTATCAGAGAGAAAGTTTTTGGGCGTCAAGTGGACTTTTTGAATATGTTCAACTTTTTGTAATTTCCAACTGAACTCATACCAAATATTACAGCAATACTACTCGTTTCTCTCATATCAAGGAACAAGCAAACGGAAGCAATAAAAAAGGTAAAAAATCAAGTAATAGTTTTGAATTTACAAGCTGGTGGGCGGATCATACCAATAGACCAATTACAGACTTGATAGACTTTGCAAAAACATTCTTTGCGAAACATAGTCTTTTGAGTATTTTGACAAAATATTGTGTGTTCACTGCTGATAAATCTCTTTTAGTTATGAGACCTTATCAAATAGTAGCAACAGAAAAAATAATAAATAGAATAGAAGTAAGCACAAACTATAAAACATATGGAAAAATAGAAGCTGGTTGATATGTGTGGCATACTACAGGATCAGGAAAGACCCTCACAAGTTTTAAAACAGCACAACTTGCGAGTAAATTGCCTAGCGTAAAAAAAGTGGTATTTATTGTGGATAGAAAAGACCTCGATTATCAAACTATGAAAGAGTATGATAAGTTTGAAAAGTGAGCAGCCAATAGCAATACAAGCACTGCAAAACTCCAAAAACAACTAGAAGATCCCAATGCTAAAATCATCATAACAACCATCCAAAAGCTCGATAAATTTATCAAGAAAAATAAAGAGCATACTATTTATGATGGGCATATTGTCCTCATATTTGATGAGTGCCATCGTTCGCAATTTGGAGATATGCACAACTCTATTACAAAAGCATTCAATAAATATCATATTTTTGGATTTACAGGGACTCCTATTTTCGCCATAAATTCATCATCTGGTGGGCATCCAGACTTAAAAACTACCGAGCAAGCATTTTGAGAAAAACTGCACACATATACTATTGTTAATGCTATTGCTGACAAAAATGTTTTACCGTTCAAAGTAGATTATATATCTACTATCAAAGAAGCTGAAAATATTGAAGATGAAAAAATAAAAAATATTGATAGAGAAAAAGCGCTTGCTGCACCCCAAAGAATTAGTAATATTGTCCAATATATCCGTGATCATTTTGACCAAAAGACCAAAAGGAATAGTTTTTATACACTCAAAGAAAGAAGACTTGCAGGATTTAACTCTATTTTTGCAGTATCGTCTATTGATATGGCAAAACTCTATTATACTGAATTTCAAAAACAATTGAAAGACTTACCAAGCGATCAACAATTAAAAGTCGCAACAATTTTTAGTTATGCGGCCAATGAAGAAGAACCAGACTGAACAATTGATGAAAATTCAGAAGATACCGTTGGACTTGATGCAAGTTCAAGAGATTTCTTAGAAAATTCCATCAATGATTATAACAAAATATTTGGTACTTCTTATGATACTTCTTCCGATAAATTTCAAAATTATTATAAGGATGTAAGCCAAAGAGTAAAAGACAGAGAAATTGATGTTTTGATAGTTGTGAATATGTTTTTGACAGGATTTGATGCAACCACTTTGAATACATTATGGATTGATAAAAATTTAAGATTACATGGGCTTCTTCAAGCTTTTTCAAGAACAAATCGTATTTTGAATACTATCAAAACTTTTGGAAATATAGTTTGTTTTCGTAATCTTGAAAAAAAGACAAATGAAGCTATATCGCTTTTTGGAGATAAAGAAGCGAGTGGTATTGTGCTATTAAAGACTTTTGATGAATATTATAACGGCTATAAAGATGAAGATAAAGAAGTAAAATGATACAAGATTTTAGTGAAAGAATTACAAGAAAAATTCCCTCTTTGAGAAATGATAGTATGAGAAAAAAATCAAAAAGACTTTATCAAACTATATGGTGGAATTTTAAGAGTTCGTAATATTTTAACAACTTTTGATGAGTTTACTGGCAAAGAAATTTTGACAGAAAGAGATATACAAGACTATCATAGTTTGTATATTGATTTATATAATGAATTTAGAAAAGGAAATGATGCAGAAAAAGAAAATATCAACGACGACCTTATTTTTGAAATGGAACTCATTAAACAAATAGAAATAAATATTGATTATATTTTGGAACTTATAAAAACATATCATTCTGATCACATTAAAAATAAAGAGATTCTTGCTGACATCAATAGAGCTATAGAATCAAGCGTGGAACTTCGCAACAAAAAAGATCTTATTGAGCAATTTATAGAATCTCTTGATATATCTTCATCCGTAGATGGTGATTGGATTGAATTTGTAGAAAAGAAGAAAAAAGAAGAATTAGAAAAGATTATCAATGATGAAAAACTAAATCGTGATGAAACATACAAATTTATAGAAAATGCCTTTAGAGACTGAATTGTAACAACAACAGGAACAGGTATTTCAAAGATTCTGCCTACAGTTTCTCGTTTCAGTCCAGATGGTCAAAGAACACAAAAAAGAGAAAGCGTACTTGAGAAACTAATGAGATTTTTTGAAAGATTCTTTGATATTTCAAAAAAAGAAATGTAATTTTTGAATATTATAAAAAATAAAACATTTCCAAAAAAACAATATACTGTGAAAAATTACAAAAATTTACAATTTATCACACTATAAATGATCTTATTTTAAAGAAAATCTTACTTGCAAATATTCACGAAAACCTTGAAAAAAGAAAAAATTTGACTTGAGTAAGACAAATCTTCTCAAGAATTTTCAAAATCAACAAAAAATAAAAAGCTCCACACTAAAATAACCCTAAAAAAATAAAAAATCTCTTGTAATGAATTTTTCTTTCTATATAGACGAAACACAAGATATAGTATTTGAAAACAAAGACAAAACACAATATATAGTATTTTAAAAAAGGCAAGAGCAATATTTATTTTTATAGCATATATACAATGGACATACA
>JAHFJL010000062.1 GCA_023245855.1 bacterium | reverse complement strand
AGCAACGGAGATATAAGTGCGTATGTAAGTGGCATCACGCAATGAGATAACATCCTTCAAATAAAGATTCTGAACGCTAACAACGAAGTTATCGGCGAATCAGCGATTGTTAATTTTAAATATGAACCGATCAACGACGGTGTCTTTAATAGCATCCAAATCACACCGACAGGAAAGATAAAACAATGAAGCAAAGCAAGCTTTACCATCAATAGCAGCGATACGGTTACATCGGCGCTCCTAAAATTAAGCGACGGAAAATCGATTCCGATGGATACGAAAAGCGCAGGAGTTTTCACCAAAGAAGTGATAATGGATACTGACGGATCAATACAAGTAGGTGTTGATTTGATCACGCTAGGCCAGACAAAAAGCTATACTGGCATCGCTACCGTAATCGTAGAAAAAAGCACATCGATAGGCAAAATCAGGATCTACTCTGATAGCATCGATAAGACAAAGCTTAACATAACTCGAGATACCATAGGTACATCACCGCAATACAAGATCGAATACGGAACCAGCCAAAATGATCTCAGTCTTTCAACCATCGTACCGACAAACGAGATTGTGATATCCAATCTCAATGTAGGGACCACCTATTATTTCCAAATCACACCGCTCGATAGCGGAAACAACGCTATAGGCGCACCTTCAGCAATCACGCAAGCCAAAGCAGGTGACATAGCGAGTTGTACCGTAGTCGGCATCACCGTAAGCACACAAAAGATTGGCGATAAATATTATCTGATATGGAGCTGAGTCGATAATACCGACAAATACGTCATTTACAGATCAGATTTCCAAACAAGCGATACCACCAGCATGCAAAAGATAGGAGAGACTACAGGTACCATGTTCGAATATCCATTCGATAAGTTTTCAAAAAAAAATATCTATGCATATTTCCAAGTCGAAGCGGCATGCAAGGACGGTACCAACCTCAAAGTCGATAGCGTAAAAAGAGTGAACGTAGGGCCAGCTGAAAATGTTTTATTAATCATCTTGATGAGTCTGTTTGGATATACTATCTACAAACTCTACGGATACGCAAAAGATTAATAAAATATAATTTAAAATTTAAAATTTTAAATTTAAAATTGAAACAAAACGATGGATATCAAAAAAAAATATAACCATTTTTCCATAGAATCCGAATTTCTCAAAAAGAATTATTTTCAGAAAATTTTCAAGACAAAGAAAGACGCAAAAATGGAAAGCGTAATTACCCAGTTACCGATTACGATTACCAAAGATACTTCATGAGCATCGCTCGCAGGATTGATCCAGGAGGATATCATCGCAAAGCATCAATTCATGACAGGAAAAAAGATAAAACTGATCCCGATTTTCGATACAGAAGAAAAGAATCTCAAGACTGAAAACTACGAGAACCTCCTCATCAAAGCAGGAATATTTTTTGGGATAAATAACGAGAATATCGTCTATTCAGAAAAAAATACGAATTTTGTAAGGAATATGTTTGTAGAGCTCGTCCAAGAATGACGCATTTACGAAGACTGTATGATCAACTATCGAAGCCTGAAAGAACAGAAAACGCTTGGAACGGATGAACTCCAACGGAAGACAAAACAAGTCAAACAATACAATCTCAGATATTTTGTGGACACCAAGAATATCACGCTTGTAGTGCCGACGATTTGGCCGGAGACTATTTTTGCTGATGTTGCGCTTGCCGTGCATCCCGACGACAAAAGATACAAGAAACTCGTAAAAAACAAAGTCATCATCCCGATTATAAACAAGACTATCCCCATCATAGCGGACGAATTAGTGGATCCAAATAAAGGGACATGGATCATGAGAATCACTCCAGGTCACGATAAGATCAGCCTATTGATAGCGCAAAAAAATGGGCTCAAGATAGATAAGTTCGCTATCGATAAAAGCGGATGCTTTACAAAATGTGCAGGTGATTTTTGTGGAAAATCAGCAGAAGAATTTGTCACGAATATCATCCAAAATCTGGATGATATCCACAATCTCGAATGATCAAAAAATATTGAAGCAGAGGTTGCTGTCAGCAGGAAGACAGGAGAAAAAGCACGACCGCTCCTCTGCAACCAGCTCTTCATCAAAATAGATGAAGAAGTAGTGAAAATCCAATCGAGCATCCAAGACAAAAAATTGAATATCGTGCCAGAAAAATATGAGAATACTATTGCGGATATCATCCAAAACATAGAATATCGGCCAGTGACCAAAGAGGATTCTAAAGGGTATTCTCTCCCATTATGGAAATGAGAAAGCGGAAAGAATTATTTCCTTTCAGATAACGAGATCCTCAATCTCCCAAAGAAAAAAACCAGTAATAAATATATCATTCTGACCTTGATCATCTTCAATCTGGTGGTAGATAAACGTTTGAGGCAATATTTCGGTATGGAAGAGCTGATCGACGTACTATTGAGCAAAAGTCGTACCTGAGAACAGAATACATTAGAAGCATATATCGAACTCTTTACAGAAACGTTGCCAAGAGGATATGGAAAAGAGCTTGCTGAACTGAAAAAAATATGTGAATATAATGAGAAAGACATAGAGAAATGAAAGGGAATCACTAACTACGAAAAGTTTTCTATCAACCTCATCAAGATATTAGAGAAATCAGTCGCTATTGGTTCAGCAAAGAAAAAATGATTTTATAGTCTTGATGTAGATACCTTAGTAAATAACGATACCCATCTCAAACAGCAAAAAGAAAAGATCGAAGAAACACTAGGGCATGCCTTGATCCTCATCAAGACATTGGAATGATTCCAGGAAGGGAAAAAAGAGACAGAAATAGCGATTAGTGTCAGCGAGCACAAAATTTTTGAGCTGCTCAAAGCAATCATCATCGGATACAACGTCAACAAAAAACCTTTATGCACCACCTGTTACATCCAAGAAGAACAGAAAACAACCAAAAAGAACACAGAAAGCTTCAAGGAGCAGATAAAAAACATGGGGACCGATTGCACAAGATTGTATATGATAGATCCAAGTCAGGAAATCGGTGAATATGAGCAATTCATAAACAAACTGCGAAACGCATCAAGATTTGTAGGACAGCATCTCTACGATAAAAAATGAACCAGAAAAATATCCGACTTCGACCCGTTGACCAGCTATATAGACAAAAGAAAAAACGCACTCAATGAATTTGAGCTTTGGATGATATATACAACAATCGAACTTCAAAAAGAATATGAGGAAGCGATAGCAAAAAACACAATCAAAGAGATACAAAACAGAATAATTTCAGTCGTAAAAAATGATTTTTGCGATAAATATTTGGAAATACAAAAAATTCACGACACAGAAAATAGCAGCAAAGTAACGTTGCGATGCTTAGCAATGTTGCTTAAAATGATGCATCCCTTCATCCCGTTCGTTACTCAGCAAATACGAGGAATGCTTGGTTTAGAATGAGCGATTATCAGCATACTCCCTAAAGAATCATTAGGGAACATCAGCAAAAATTACAAGACTCAGCTCTTCGTAGATATCATAGACAAGTTTTTAGGAATGAGACAAAAGTATAAGCATGCGAAGCATGAATGAGTGGATATCTGCTTTTTCGCTCCCCTGGATTTCTTGCAATATCTGAGAAAAGAAGAAGATATAATCCAGAAACTGATTAATGCATCATCGATCGAATACCTCGAAAACGAAAAAGAGCTCACAAAATATCATACCGAAAGCATCATCAACATCACGATAGGACTCAGAGCAAAAAGCCAGGAAGCACCAAGCAAATCAAAGAAAGAAGATCTTCGTGAGACTTTGCGCGCTAAAGAACAACAACTTCAACAGATCAGAAGTATGATTCCTAGCCTTTCAACCATCGGTTGAGATCAAGAGATTATCAGAGACAAGAAAAAAGAGATGAACAAGATCAAAAAAGAAATAGAAGAACTGCAATACCTCATCCAAAAAGAAAAACTCACCCTCAACCGCAAAAAAAACTAGTAAACTATGTAATAAAAAAAACGACCTCTCGGTCGTTTTTTTTAGATATATAAGCAATAACTATTATTTACCTAAGATTTTATCAACTTCAGCTACAAATGTTTCAATAGGATAAGCTCCAGCTATTAATACAAATGTACCTTTTGTGTTATCCACAACCAAGTTACCAGGCGTTCCG
>JAHFJL010000026.1 GCA_023245855.1 bacterium | reverse complement strand
TCCAGGTACTGATTGGCTTTATCAAACTGATAATATTGAAGAAATTTTTCTACCAGAGACTGAAGGAGATCAGGATTCTTATTTTTTTGATAGAGATACTCGAGAACTTTAATATCTTGGAATATCGCCGAATTTGAATGAAGAGTTTGAGTGACCAACGCAGGCAACATTTGTACAGAAGAAGTCAGTGCCTGTGCTTGGGGTTCTGAAACAGGAGCAGGAGCAGAAGCAGAAGCAAGAGTAACAGGAGTAGGTACAGATGCCGTAAACAATTGTTTTGAAAAAACACCATCCAAAAACACGAATGCAAGCCAAAAACAGAGCATCATCAATCAGACGATTATCGAGGTATTTGTTTTAGATGAAGAATACATAGCAAATGCTTAGTAAATAAATCAATATAAGTATACTCCAAATCCGCTAAAAATACCAAAATACCGACTAAAAACCTCAAAGAGAATTTGACAAAAAATAAAAGAACTAAGAATGATTGACTTTATTTAGAAAATAAGTATAAGAGCAACATAAAAAATTTAAAAACAAAAAATAATAATCTAAAAAAAACAAAAAAAACATGGATTCAAACACTGCAATAGGGATTATCCCGGTACTAAAATCAGAAATAGAAATTCATAAGATCATAGTAAGGACTGATTATCATGTTGATGCATCCACAACAGGAATTGCACGATTAAAATCAGAAGACAAGATCCTTGATGTTATGAAAAATACCTACTACAATCCAAAAGTTGTAAAAGCAGGGATTCCAAGATTAAAATCAGAAACAAAAATCATGGAAATGATAGAAGAGACCAAATATGATAGAGCAGTTTCTGAAGTAGGAATTAAACAATTAAGTGTTCAAGCGAGGATTTTAAATATCATGCATGAAACTAATTACAACCCGGAAGTTGTGGAAGCAGGGATTCCAAGATTAAAATTATCGGAAAAATCTGAAATTCAGCTTTTGAAGATCATGAAAGATACGGAGTATGATGTTATTATATGTGAAGCAGGCATTGTACTACTAACAAATCCAACGAAAGTCTTGGATATTATGAAAAAAAGTCAATACAAATGGCAGGTTGTGAAGGCAGGTATGCCAAAATTAAAAACAGAAAAACAAATTTTATTTGCTATGGATCAAACAGATCATGATAGTGAAGTTTGTAATGCAGGAGTTAAAGCTCTTGCAAACCTGAACAAAAAAGTAAGGTAATGCATTACCGGTCTCCTCGTATTCGAGTGAGACTTTTTTTAATTTAAAAAGATTGACTTATAAAAGTAAATATATATAGTATAAAAAATACATGTGATTTTTTTATAAGAAGATATATTACATGAAAAATAATTTTGAATTACTCAATACTGTTGATGAGTTTTATGGGAAAAAAACCAAGTTAGAGAACACCGTACTTATTGCTAGTCAGCACCTTCTTTGAACACAGTTAGAGATGTTCAAAAGATTATTAGCTCATAATTTAGAAGCTGATAAAATATATGTGATATGAAAAAATTATTCAACAAATAAAGAGGTTTTTGCTGTATTAAAAAAAGAATGAATATACGTAGATCCTGCAAGTAACGAATTTGATCCAAAAAAAAGTTTTGATGGTCGATTCGATAACAAGATACAAAAATTATTAGATAAAGTAGAAAGAGAGGAAAATCTTAAAAAAAATAAAGTGATTCTTTTAGATGATTGAGGACATTTACTACAGATAGCTGTAGAAAAAGGTCGAAAAGAAAAATATGATATTTTATGAATTGAACAGACGTCTTCAGGATACAATAAAATAAAAGAATTAGAATTAGATTATTTCAATGTAGCGAGATCACATACAAAACTTACCTACGAGACGCCATTTATAGGTGATTTATGTATGGAAAGGATAATACAAAGCATTGAAAAACACAAAATAACTGATCCAAAATGTTTAGTTGTATGATGCTGACCCATAGGAGAAGCAATAATAATAAGATGTAAAAAGATGTGAATCCCTTGTACAGGTTTTGATAATCAAAAAAAAGAATGGAAATCGTTTACTCAGACATGCGATATGCACATATCTGAAAAACATTTTATGGATTTTTATCAAGAAAAGATAAAAGATTTTAATATTATAATAGGAGCAACAGGATCGAATATACTCAATATTGAGCACATTAATGAACTTTGACCGAAAGTACTCCTAATGAGTGCATCCTCTTCAGATAGAGAATTTCCATCCGTAGAGATAAGGGGAAACGCTGATATTAAAGAGAAAGAAATACACACAGACCGAACATATAAAAATAGCGTATTAATAAATAGTTGATTTCCGATAACGTTCCATGGGAATTATCACGAAGTCTCCCAAAAGATCATAGAATTAACCGTAGCTTTGTTGTACTGATGAGTAATGCACCAAGCTTTTAAAAACAACAAGAAAACTATCCCATTTAATATGTTGAATGCAAGATTAGTAGAATGATTCAAAGAAAGATTAAGCTAAAATATATAATTTTATTTATCTGATTACAGACATGACAAGCCTCAACAAACAAACCATAGATATCACAGAATTCTGAGAGGTATATGACGAAGATGGACATCAGGATTGTTTTGATAATCTGACAAATGCCTTACATGCAGCAAGTTCGTTCACCAAAGAAGAGACTAAATGAAAATTATTTAAAGTTTTGGTAAGCAAAGTAGGACTTGAAAACAACAACGAGAACAACCCTTTCAGATATAGTAAAGAAAGAAATATTACGTTATCGAAATTAAAAAAAAGATGGAAACGATACAGAGAAGAGGATTTTTGTGAAGAAGCATATCAGAAATATCTTAAAGAAAAATGATTTGAATTTGAATGCCTTGAAAAAGAGGGACCAAGAAGAGCTTCATGGTGAATGTATACAGCCATAAGTAGAGAGACAAGAATGCAAGGAGAAGAACAAAAGTTCAAAGAAGAGATCCGTAATCTCCATGGAGAAAAACGCGAAAAAGCGATTAAAGAAAGAGATAAAAAAAACTGATGATATAATCTCTATATAGGATAACAAAAATATTTGTAGGGGCGGATAGTATCCGCCCTTCTTGCATCTGAAAAAACATACAACAAAAAAACTGAGCCGTAAAGCCCAGTCTTTTCTTATATTATTCACTCAAAGAACTCAAATCGATTTTATCATATCTTTGCATAAGCATATCAGTCTTCACTTTGTTCATGATATCTTGTACAACTCATACGATGATGATCACTCCAGATCCAGTAACAACAACCGGAAGAGATCCCAGCGATTGTACTAATGTTTGGATGAATGGTATGTAGTGTAACAAATAACTATAGATTCCAATGAAGGCTAACCCCGCTCCTCACCATAGGCAAAGATGCATAAGAATACCATTGATATATTTAGCTGTCTCTTTTCCTGGTCTGATTCCTGGAATGAATCCTCCTCTCTTTTGGATATTATCAGATATCCTTTCTGGAGAGAATACAATCAAGGTATAGAAGAACGTAAACGCTATGATCAAAGCAAAATAAAGAACGATAGCGGGTATTCCTGGTTGTTGAGTATAGATATTAAGATTTGCTTCTATCCAGTTAGCCATACCTACAAGTTTAGCATTCATAGGTTGGAATTGGGTGATAAGCTTAGATAACAAGTAAGGGAATGAAACGAACGCGATTGAGAAGATGATAGGCACCATTCCTACAGGATTCATAGGGATAGGGAGTGAAGATGATTCTTCAACTCTTCCTCTTCTTGCGTAGATAACAGGTATTTCTTTGATTGATTTGAGGATGAAAATAGAAAGTAATACAAGACCAAGAATGATAACAAGCATAAAGATAAATACTCAAGTTATACTTTCTGATCCTGCAACACTCGAATAGATCTTCTGAGTGATTCCTGAAACGATGGATGCGAAGATCAAGAGAGAAGTTCCATTAGAAATCCCTTTTTCTGTAATCAATTCTCCTATCCACATAAGGATAACTGATCCAACGGTCATAGTGAAAGCAGTTACGATAAGACTCAAGGGAGCCGTGCTGATAACGTTTCCACCAAGCAGATAGTTGATGAAGAATACCATTCCGATAGATTGAAGAAACGCTAAGGGTACAGAAAGATATCTCGTGTATTGTTGGATTTTTTGTTGTCCTGCCTCACCTTGTTCAGTGAGTTCTTCAAGTTTTGGAACTACAGAACCAAGAAGCTGCATGATGATTGATGCATTAATGAAAGGAGCTAATCCCACAGCAATCAAAGCGAATTGATCTATAGATCATCCCAAAAGCATAAGAAAATATCACAATCCAGAACTGCTTGATTGGATAGTTTTTGCCATCAAGACGTCGATATGCACAAACGGCACAGGGATAAACACCAAGAGTCTGTATAATGCAAGCATCGCCAACGTAAAAACAATCTTCTTTTTTATGCTAGGATTTTCTCGTATTTCTTGGAGCTTTTTTAAGAATTTTTCCATCAATACATGATAAGAAACTTAAAAGTTATTTAGTTTTTTTGGTAGCGGGTTTGTCGGTAGTCTTTTTAGCAGCAGGTTTTTTTGCTGCAGGAGCTTTCTTTTCAACGGGAGCCTTAGCTGCTTTTTTTTCAACCACAGGTTGAGCTGCAGGAGCTTTCTTTTCAACGGGAGCCTTAGATACTTTTTTAACTGATTTTTCTAATTTAGCGGGTACTTTTTTTGAAGCAGAGTGAACTGTTCCAGGATTTTCCATCTTAGCTTTTGCTCAAGCAGAGAAAGCATCTATATCTTTGAATGTAAGATGTTTAGCATAATCACCATGTGACAAAAGCTTAACAAATGCAGTTTCTTTTTTGATATATCCTAAGTCTTTAAGGACTTTTTTAGTTATTTCCATAGCATCAGATATTCTAGGATCAGCATCAAGAGCGCCAAGATTAACAATGACTACATCTTTGACTAATTTGTAGTATCTAGTGAATCCTCTCGCTTTAGGCAATCTTTGAACGATAGAAGTTTGTCCTCATTCAAAAAATGGTTTCATAGAATGTCCACTTCTAGCCTTTTGCCCTTTAAGTCCTCTTCCAGAATAGTTTCCTGTCCCTGTAGCGTTTCATCTTCCTCTTCTTCTTTGTTTATCTTTGAGTCCTTTGCTTTTTGTCAGTTGATGGATTTGCATCGTATAATATGATTAAGCGGTATAAAAATTATTTTTTTTCTGTAGGTGTCTTTTTTGGTGCAGCTTTTGAAGCTTCTTTTTTAGCTTGTATTTCCTTTACTGCTGAAGAGACTTCTCTCTTTTGTTCACCTTCATCACTTGTTTCACGTTGTAATTTTTGAACGACAAGCTTATTGAAATAATCAGCATGTTTATATGAAGACAACGCCTTGATTGTTGTTAATGCGTTGTTGAGTTTATTATTTGATCACATGATTTTTGATAATACGTTTTCATATCCAGCAAGTTCAAGAACAGCTCTCACAGAAGATCCAGCTTTCAAACCGGTACCCGCATTAGCAGGCAAAAGTTTGATTTCACAAGCTTTAAATTTTGTGGTAGTAGGATAAGGAACGGTTTGATTTCTTGTAAGCGGTACGACAAACATTTCTTTGTACGCTTCACGAGAAGCTTTAGCGACAGCAGATTGAACATCCGGCCCTTTAGCAAGTCCTATTCAGATTTTCCCTTTTTTATTTCCAACCAAAATAGTTGCCCTAAAAGACATCTTTCTTCCTCCTGTTGTTACTCTCGTTACTCTTCTCACTTCCAACAATAGCTCATCAAATTCCTTTTTTACCTTATCTTTGTTTCAAGATCTCATGAACGTAATAATAAATAGATAAAATTAAATTATAATTGGATACCTCATGCTCTAATTCAGTCGACCAAAGCCTTTACTCTTCCATGATACAAATATCCATTTCTATCAAAAGCAGCCTTTTCGATACCTTGTTTTTTCATAAGTCCAGCCAAAGCTTCTCCAGCTTTTTGTGCTTTATCGGATTTAGTTGTTCCTTTGATATCTTTATCAGAGATATGACAAAGTACTTTTCCAGTAGCATCAATGACTTGTGCTTTCATATATCTGTTTGATTTATCCACGATTACTCTAAAATCAGGATAACTGGATTTTATCTTTGCGTTGACTCTTGCTTTTCTCATAAGAAATTTTCTCATTTTCTCTTTGATGCGTTTGGTGATTTTCAACATTATATTGAATGATAAGTAATAAAGATTTAAAGGATTGTTAGTTATTCATTATTAGTTATTAGTTTATTTCTTAGCTGCTTTACCTGGTTTGAGTTTGATATATTCATCGAAATATCTGATTCCTTTTCCTTTGTAAGGTTCTGGTGTCTTAAGTGCTTTCACTTTAGCAGCATATTCACCAAGATATTGCTTGTCGATACCGTTTAAAGTGATGACATAATTACCTTTTGCATCTTGTTCTACTTTAGCTTCTATAGATTGTGGAATATCAAAATTTATTTTGTGAGAGAATCCTAATGAGAATACGAATTTTTTACCTTCCATCTTCACTGCGTATCCTACTCCCATAATCAAAAGCTTCTTTTCATATCATTTAGTAACACCTTCAATCATATTGTTAAGCAATGTTCTAGAAAGCCCCCAAAGATTTCGTTGTTCTTCAGTATCTACAGAAGTGATAGCTTCAGTTCATTCAACTTTAACATTTACACCTTTTGCAAAAGTATGAGTGAGTTGTCCTTTAGGACCTTTGACAATAACTGTAGATCCATTAATTTGTATTTCTACTCAAGCTGGGATTGCTATAACCTTTTTTCCAATTTTTGACATAACACTATATAACAAATGATAAATGAACAATAAATAATGGATGATGAAGGTATTTTTTTATATATAAACTTCCTGCATTTTTAATTTTTAATTACTTGTCCTCGAAGGGGATTCATTCTTAATTCTTAATTAATTTTTTAGTATATTTCAGCGATAAGTTCTCATCAAAGTTTTTTTTCTTTAGCTACATGCGTAGGCATAAGTCATTGATTAGTAGAAATGATTCCTATACCTTTTCCTCCAGCTACCAAATTAATATTTTTGTAGCTTACATACCATGGTCTAGAAGGTTTAGAAAAGAATTTTATATGAGGGACATCTTGAACAGGATTGAGTACTCTTTTGAGAGTAACCGTGATATGTTTTTTATTATCCGTTTCTTTAACAGCAAAAAGTTGGATGAATCCGTATTGTTTGAGAAGTTCAAGAATCTTTACCTTGAAATTAGAAAAAGGTATTCATTCCACAGAAGTTTTTCTCGCCATATATGCATTCTTTATTCTGATAAGAAGATCATGGATAGGAGCGTTAACGTAGGTCATTATAGTAGTGTAATTAATGATAAATGATTATAATTCAGATGAATTAATTATAAGGAATAATTACCAACTAGCTTTTCTAAGTCACATAATCATTCACTCTCTCGCATAGGTTCTCAAACATACTCTACAAACACCAAAATCTCTGATGTATGATTTTGATCTACCGCAAACTCTACATCTATTGTAGAATTTTGTAGGTTGGTCAAGTTTCTTTCATTCAGTGAATCTCTTTTCGTACATTTTTGATTGTTTTGCTTTGAGGGAAGTTCTTGCCATTAGTGATAGGAATATAAAGAGATAAACAAATATATTATTTGAATATAAATCATAATGCTTGAAGTAGTGATTTTGCTTGGATATTTTCTTTTGTTGTAGTCACAATAGTTACTTGCAATCCCATAGGAGTCGTTGTATCATCAAGCGACAATTCAGGGAAGATGTTATAATTTGGTATTCCGATATTGAAGTTACCCTGTGCATCAAAATTTTTGTCTGAAAACCCAGAGAAATCTCTCATTCTTGGTAACACCAATTTAACCAATCTATCCATGAAATCATATGCTCTTTGTTTTCTCAAAGTAGTCTGAAGCATCACAGGTATCCCTTCTCTTAATTTGAAGTTTGAGATAGCTTTTTTTGATTTGAGGACACGAGACTTTTGTCAGGTGATTTTTGTGATATTTTTTTCGAATTCATCAAAATCCTTGATTGATTTTCTAGTTGCCAAAGAACCGATTCCCACAGCAACAATAACCTTATCAATCTTTGGAACAGCATTGATATTTTTGATACCAAGTTGTTTTTGAAGATTCTTAATGATATTCTTATTGAAATTTTCTAACGTATTCATGGACTCAGACATAAAAACAATAAAACAATTTATTTGATGATAAGTTTAAACTTTTTAGCCTCTCTCGTTTTTGCTCATTTTTTATCAATCACCAATTTGATTTTAGTTGCTTGTTTCTTTTCTTCAGAATAATACATAACGTTTGATATATGGATAGGAAGCGTCTTTTTGACAAATCATTTCCCCTTTGTAGCTCTTTTCACTTCGTTGATTCCTTTAACAATAGCATAATCACTACCTACAAAACTTTCGATTGTAGATACTTTTCCTTTGTATTTTCCAGCGATCACTTGTACAGGATCTCATGCTCTTAACTTTCTCATGATATAACTAAATAAGAATAAATATATAAATTATTGATTATTTGCAATTAAGTTTATACAACTTCTTCAGCCATATTAGTAATAGCCTTATGTCCCATTTGTCTAAGTTCTCTTGCTACAGGACCAAAAATTCTTTTTCCTATAGGTTTGATTTCACCTTTTGCATCTTTACTCATCAAGATTACAGCATTATCACCGAATCTTACATACGTACCATCTTTTCTTGCAAGTTCTTTCTTGACTCTCACAATCAAAGCTTGAGCAACTTCTCATTTTTTGATGCTGCTGGTAGACAAAGAATCTTTTATAGCAATCATAACTCTATCTCCTACTGTCGCAGTTTTTGCGTTAGATCATTTCAAGATTCTGAAGATCTTTCATCTTTTTGCACCAGTATTATCGGCTATCATTACTTCTGATTCGTTCTTTAACATCTGTTAATAAGGTAACTAGGTAAAATTAAATTATGCTTTTACAACTTCCATTAATTTCCATTTTTTGAGTTTACTGATAGGTCTACATTCTCTGATTTTTACGATATCTCAAAGTTTAGAGATATTTTCCTCATCATGAGCATAATATTTCTTTCTTACGATAAATCTCTTCTTGTACAAGGGATGCATCTGTACAGATTTCACCAAAATAGTACGAGACTTATTAGTCTTGTCACTGATCACTTCTCAAGTGAATTCCTTGATGCTCTTATTTCATATTACCACCATTTTGCTCTTTGTTTTTATGAGTTAAAACAGTATTTATTCTTGCAATTTTTACTCTTACATCTCATATTTTATGAGTTTCTTTGAGACCCTTAATAGCATTTTTCATCTTATATCCATAGAGTTCTTGTTTGAGTGTTCTTCTCATTTGAACAAGCTCTTTGATGCTCTTATCTTGCAAGTCTTTGATAAATGTTTTCTTTTCTTTCATTAATAAACAGATTTAAATAGTAAATAAGCTTCTAAGTTCTAAACTCTATTTTACTTCTCATCTTTCTACAAATTTCGCCTTCACTGACAATTTTTTAGATGCTTTAATTAATGCTTCTTGTGCCGCTTCTCTTGGTATTCCCATAAGTTCAAAAAGTACTTTTCCTTTTCTTGTGGGAGCGGTATAGATATCTACATCTCCTTTTCCAGTACCCATCGGCATTTCAAGCCCTTTTCTGGTAAACGGAGTATCTGGGAATATTCTAATCCACATCTTACCTGTTTTTTTGATAGCTCTTACAATAACCTTTCTCGCAGCTTCGATTTCTTTGTTGGTAAGATATCAGCTAGTAATAGCTTTGAGTCAGTATTGTCAGAAAGCGACAGTAGCTCATCTGAAACTCTTTCCTTTGAGAGATCTGATGATTGGCTTTCTAAATTTCCATCTTTTTGGCGTCAATAGCATTGTCCTTTAGATCAAAACAAATAAAATATTATCAGTAATAATGTTCTCAATTATTTCTATAAACCAATTTTTTTATTAGCATTTGCTGCTGCTTGTGCTTTGTTATAGAGGATTCCTTTTTCTATCCATACTTTTACTCCAAGCATTCCGTATTTTGTTCTCGCTTGAATATGGAAATAATCTATATCTGATCTGAATGTCTGAAGCGATACTCTTCCTTCGATGAATTTTTCTGATCTAGAGATATCTACTCATCCAAGTCTTCAACCCACTTGAATTTTGATACCAGAAGCTCATTTTTCCATAACCTTTTGAAGTACGTTTTTTGCAACTTTTCTAAATGGCATTCTGGCTTCAAGTTGTGAAGCGATGAATTCAGCCATTATTTTTGCTGATAATTCTGGGATTTTGACTTCTTTGATAATGACTTTCATATCTTTTTTGAATTTCTTTTTTAACAAATCTTCAAATTGTTTGATTTTTTCTCAATTTTTCCCCATCAAAACACCTACCTTAGCAGAAAATATTATGATTTCTCCTTCTTTAGCTGTCTTTCTAATGACAACCTTTGAAATACCTATTCTTGGAAAAGTATCCTCGACCAATTTTCTCATTTTAATATCTTCAACGAAAAAATCTGCTCCTGTTCTTTTATATTTAGCGAACCATTCTGAAGGTCGTGATTTCATAATTCATACTCTCATTCCAATTGGATTGGCTTTTGATCACATAGGGAATATTACTTAACATGTAAAAAAACTTTTACAAACGCTCTATATTTAACGAAATGACTGATTCTAGATCTAGAAACAAATCTGATTCTTTGGATTTTTGGACCTCTACCTATTTCAATTTTTTCTACAAACAATTTTTTTCCATCATAGGTACCATTTGTTGTAGCGTTAGAATATGCAGATTTGATAACCTTATGAAGGAATTTTGCAGCTTTTTTTGGAAGCAGATGTAAAAACACCAACGCTTCTTCAACTGATTTTCATTTCACCATTTGTGCAATTAACGACATTTTTTTATCAGATACCAATGCGTATTTGAGGGTTGCCGTCAAATTATTATCTATTGTTTTCTTTGTGACCATCTAAATAAAGATTAAATACTAAATATTGGATTTTAGAGATATTTTTAATTCTTAATGTTTAATTCTTGATTTAGAATGGATGTCCTCTAAATGTTCTTGTAGGAACAAATTCACCTAATCTATGTCCTATCATATCTTCTGTCACATACACACTGATAAATTGCTTTCCATTGTGGACAGCAAAAGTAAATCCTATCATATCAGGCACTATATGACATGCCCTATCTCGAACCTTAATAACTTTTTTATCACCAGTTTCATTCATTTTCTTTACTTTGATCAATATTTTTTCGTTGACATAGAATCATTTTTTTAGCGATCTAGACATTAATTAAATAGTGAATAGTTAAAAGTTAATAGTAAACATATGTTTTTTATTAATACACATATTCCAATGTTGTGTATTTATTATCGAAAGAAAGTTTTTAGGTATTAGTTTAATTTTTAGTTCTCTTTGAAATAATGAATTTAGTTGACCATTTCTTTGATTTTCTCGTCTTGATTCCTGGAGTGACCCTCTTTCCAGCAAATGATTTTTGTCATCTTTTGAGACCGATAGGAGAGTGTCCTTCTCATCATCCATGCGGATGATCAACCGGGTTCATATTTTTTCCGAGAACATGTGGTTTTTTACCAAGTCGTCTCTGTCTTCCTGCCTTTCCAATAACAACATTTTGATGTTGATCATTTCCGATTTCTCAGATAGTAGCCCGACAATTTTCATTGAATTTTCTTACTTCACCAGAAGGTAATTTAATAAATACAATCTTGAGCAAATTATCTTTACCGACCAAACTTGCGTATGATCAAGCTGATTTGATAAGTTTTCCAGATGTTGTTGGAGTGACTTCAAGATTAAATATATTTACTCATTCCGGAATATCCTTAAGTTGTTTTCTATTTCCATGTGCAATAGGAGCTTGATCACCACATATCACAGTATCACCTACCTTGATAGTTTTCCAAGCGATAACATATTTCTTTTCTCCGTCAGCAAAGTTAAGTAATGCTATTCTACATGTTCTATAAGGATCATATTCTATACTTGCAACTTTTGCAGGTATATTTGCTTTATCATATCCTTTGAAATCTATCAATCTATAAAGTCTCTTGTGTCCACCACCCATAGATCTAGAAGTCACGCTTCCAGAATTATTTCTTCCTCCTGTTCTTTTTTTAGAGATAGTAAGAGACTTTTCTGGTCTTTTTTTAGTAAGGTCAGAAAAATCATATCAGATCATATAACGTCTAGAAGGTGTATAGGGTTTGTATTTCTTGAGTGTCATTTTCTATTATAATGTTAAATGTTAAATATTTGCTAAGATCTAATATTTAAGCTCATAATTCTATTTTTTCTTTTTTTCAAAGTGTAACGATCGCTTTTTTATATGCCTTTCTCACTACTTTTCTTTGGTTTCTTCCTTTATATACGACATTAACGATATTAATGGCTTCAGGATGTACCTTATACAAAAATTCTATCGCTTGTTTTACATCGTTTTTGTTAGCATCCAAATGAACCTTAAACGAATATTTATTTGCAGATTCTTGTTGTTTATGAGTTTTTTCAGTAACAATAGGTCAAAGAATAACACCATAAGGAGAAACCTGTTTGATTACTTTAGGAGTGATATTTTTTTTCGCTCTTGCTTGAAGTATTTGCTTAAAAGTCATATGAATACAGATAAAGGTAGTAAAAAACTATTGATTATATTATTACTTATTTAATGTATTTAATGCTGATTCTAAGAAAAGAACAGTGTGGTAAGACATCAAATCAACAGGATTAAGGTAATCAACAAAAAGATATTTTACTTTTGGCAGATTTCTGAATGATTTAAGGATATTCTCATCTTTTTTAGATACAACAAAGAGGACTTTTTTAGTATTGATTCCTATATTTTTGAGAACATCTTGTGCATCTTTAGTTTTTGGAGCTGCCAAGGATAAATCTTTGAGTCCAAGAAGTTCACCATCTTTTGCTTTGAGAGTTAAGATACCATTGAGTGCTAGGTTTCTTGCTTTTTTAGACATAGTCTTAGTATAATTTTCTACACCTCTAGGTCCGAATGCAACTCATCCTCATCTTCTGATAGGAGATTGTTTACCTCATGATCTAGCGCCTCCAGTTCCTTTTTGTTTATAGATCTTCTTTCCTGATCCATGTACCTCACCTCTTCCTTTTGTTTTAGCTAAATTTTGGCGAGCATTACTTTGCTGTAACAAGTAATATTCATGGATAAGATCCTTATTTACTAAAGAATCAGCAAAAAGAGCTTCATCAAGAGCAAATTGGGAAACGACTTTCCCACCTTTATCATATATATCTATACTATACGCCATCTTCTAGAGAGGTAAATAAACATAAAAAATTATTTTATAACCAAAGTTAATAGTGAATTATATGCGCCTGGAATTGATCAATTAAGCACTACCAATGTTTCGTTATCTTTTGTGATCTTATCAAGGATAGCTATATTTTTCAAAGTAACGCGTTGAGTTCACATATGTCCTGCATGAGGATGTCCTTTAAGAGTTCTTCTTGGTTTTCTATTACCTTTTGATCATCCAGTTCTTGTAAACTTATGACCGTGAGTGGCTCATCCACCCTTAATATTATATCTTTTTACCATACCTTGAAATCCTTTTCCTTTTGCCGTTCCGATGACATCTACATTAGCGACACCTTCAAGCAAACCAAGGTCCAAAGCCTTACCAGCTTCATGAGCAGAAACAAATGCAGGATCTACTCTATATTCTTGCATTTTTTTATAACTAATTTTCTGACCCTTTTCTTTTTTGAGTTCCTTTTTTTCTACACCGACTACTGCCGATACATATCCATCTTTTTCTTGGGTTTTGTATCTGACAATTTCTTGTGGAGCAACTTGCACCAAAGTGACAGGCACAAAATTATCCTTAATCCACATTTTAGTCATTTCTTTTTTTACCACTATGAGTCAACCTTTATTCATGATATATTTTTAAGCTAATAAACTAAATAACGTCGTTATATGGTAGTTAGAATACTTTTACATCAACCATAACTCCCACAGGTATTGCAAGATTTTGGAGATACTCCATTGTTTTTGATCCTGTTTCTACAACATCAACCATTCTAGAATAGGTAATTCTTTCGAATTGCTCTCTAGAATTTTTGAATTTAAAGTTTGATTTCAAAACAGTATACACTTTTCTTTGTTTAGGAAGTGGAATAGGTCCTTTGATAGCTGCACCAGACTTAATCAAAAGTCCAACCACTTTAGCTACAGAGGATTCCAACATCTTTATATCATAACTCTTGAGTTTGATTCTCAATTTACTTTTTTGAGTTTTTTTGTCAGCCATACTAATAATAAAATAATAGTAAAACATTTTTTTCTTATAATTTAACTCTCCACCCCACATTGCTGCGGAGCGGAGCAATAAATCATAAAAATATTTCAGAATTATTTGGGTATTGAACTATAAGATTTTAGTTACAACTCCTGCTCCTACTGTTCTTCCTCCTTCTCTGATTGCGAATCTCAATCCTTCTTCCATAGCTACGGGATAGATCAATTCTACATCGATCTTAGCATTATCTCCAGGCATAATCATTTCAACACCTGATTTTAATGTTGCAGTTCCCGTTACATCTGTTGTTCTCAAAAAGAATTGTGGTCTGTATCCTGTCATGAATGGAGTGTGTCTTCCACCTTCTTCCTTCTTCAATACATATACTTCAGCTTCAAATTTTGTATGAGCTTTAACAGTTCCTGGTTTACAAAGAACTTGTCCTCTCTCTATTTGTTCTTTTTCAATACCTCTAAGAAGCAATCCTACATTCATTCCAGCTTCAGCTGAATCGAATGATTTGTGGAACATTTCTATTCCAGTAACAACTGTCTTTTTTGGTTCAGCTCCAAGTCCAAGAATTTCAACTTCATCATTCATTTTCAAAACTCCTCTTTCAATTCTTCCTGTAGAAACAGTTCCTCTTCCTTTGATAGAGAAGACATCTTCTACTGGCATAAGGAATGGTTTATCGTTATCTCTTACGGGAACGGGAATATATTCATCCAATGCTTTAAGAAGATCCCAAACACATTTAGCATCACCGTTTTCATCAGTTGGATTTTCACCAGCTTTAAGAGCAGATCCTCTAATGATAGGAGCGTTTGCATC
>JAHFJL010000025.1 GCA_023245855.1 bacterium | reverse complement strand
AATTGTACACTAAACATGCAGTCAATATGCTGTCTGCACCACCGCTTATCGCTATCATAAGCTTTTTGCCAGGTTGTACCTTGCTTTTGAGCAATTCAAAACATGTTTGCTTCTCTGCAAACATAAGCTTCACATTTTTGATTTCGTTGATAGTACCTGCTTTTTCGGAAGTTTTCTTCATCTGAATCAGATTTGAATATTTTTCATAAAACTTTATACTTATCGTATCTTATTTTTATATATTTATGTTTTGCAAGTTCAAATGAAAGACAAGAAAATCAAAGCCGCATCCCCAAAAATAAAGGATAAAGTCTTTAAAGTAAAGATTGCTGATCTCTTGAATGAGACGGGAAGAGCGGATCAGATCCATTTTGATCATAAGTTTTCTGATCAATTGCCAAATCTTGCTGATGCAGGTATGTCATGAACGTTCACTATCCAGTCATTGGATAATTCTTCTTTGCTGGGCACATTGACTGATGTTTCTGCTATTTTTAATGAAACTTGCGATAGCTGTGGTACCTCATTTCTAAGATCGGTAAAAATTCCTTCATATACGGTTAGATTTATTTTTGAAAGCGATGCTGCCAAAGAAGAGAAATCAGAATCAGAAGAAGCGGTTCTGTTTATTGATGATAAAGATGAGACTATCAATATCGAAGATATGGTCGTTCAAGCCATTCTTCTTAATGATCCCTTTGTCAAACGTTGTGATGATTGTACAAAACGTTTAGATGAAACTTCTGATGATGACGACGATTTAGGCGATTTCTGATCTACCGGTAATATCAATTTCAGTTAATCAATTAGGGATAAGGGTAAAGGTACAAGTTCTTCCTTGATTTGCAATTCAGGGATGTTTTTTTATTATTGCTATGTTTATTTTTTTGTTTCTTTGATGCGTAAACTCTCTTATATCTTATGTGTAGCCTTCGCTTGTGCGATGATATGAACAACCTCTGCTTCTTCTATGGTTGACAGTTTTATCGCTTCAATTCAGGCTAAACAGGCTCCAATGTCGTTCACCGAAAAAAAAGATTATTACAGAAAAACTTTGACATCACTTGCTTTACAGGCTGTAAAATCTCGTAATAATGCAGAGCAATTGAATACTATTACTGCACTTGAAAATTACATTACTACTCAGCTCAATGCCTTGAAACCTACTTCATGATTGACTTTTTCTATCCCGAATGTCGATTTGGCTAGAGTGAGAACTATTTGGTTATCTCTCCATACTACCGAAAGAGCAAAATATTCGCTGACTCCTTTTGTGTATTCTCCTTCTCTTGAAAGTACCGCTTCTGTATGGGCGAATTATCTCGCTTCTCAAAAAAACGTCACTCACCAAAGAAAAAGCACTGATGGATATTATTCGTATACGAGCATCAAACAACGATTTTTGGATCAATGAATCGTCTTTGCTACCAAAGAAAAAAATGGGCAAGCATTATTCACTGAAAATCTATGACGAGGATATTATACTTGCAAAAAAACTGATTGTACTGATGATTTTATCAAGGCTATCACAACCACTCGGACTTTTTTTATGAATGAAAAAGGGAAATCCTACAAACCTCATTATAATGCTATCGTAGGAAACTATCAAAATATTGGTCTTGGAGTGGCTTTGGTCGGCAATACTTACTATCTCGTGAGTCATTATACACAGACCTTGAAATAAAATGTCATTTTCGTATACTCAATCACTGAATTCGTATATCTAATTCTTTTATTATGATTTAATTCATGAAAAGATTGCTTGCGCTTCCTGTTATCTGATTGATTCTCGGTACGGTAGCTATCGCTACTGAAATAAGAACTAATGATCCACTTCCTGCTAGACAACAGCTTTCTGGAGTTATATTAAGCTGTGTTGCAACTGCTTTGGATACAAGAGATACTGCTGTCATTGCTGCAGTAACTGCATTTCAAAATGGTAATCTAGCAGCATTGAATACGAGAAAAACTGCATTGCTTGCAGCTTGGACTAAAACAACGAAATCAGAATTAAAATCGGCTATTTCAGCTGCATGGAAAATATATCAGGCTTCTATGAAAGACCTTAAAAAAGTAAATGATACTGCAAAAAAATCTGCATGGTCTGTTTTTGTGGCTGCAGTAAAGGTTTGTAAAGGTGCTTCACTTCTTCAATCTGTGGATACTACTTCTGTAAATAACGAATAATCAAAAATATTTTTAAAAAAAAACCGTTCCCTAAAGGACGGTTTTTAAAAATGTTTTTTTTGGGATAATTAAACTTTTTGTGTGGCTATTTCCCAAGAAATTATTGTTTTCTCTCTATTTTTTTAAAAAAACGCTTCGCTGGACTCACTTTTGTTTGGCCACCCCGTAGCAAGTAACGGGGCAGGCGCCAGAAAGCAAAAAGGCCTTTTCCTCGCCATCAGTGCAGTATCATGAACATTTTATATCACGTACATTTCATTATCCCTCTCTCCTGTCTTACGACAAACGGATATTCGGGATGTCACGATTGGACTACGGTGTATGTTGTTAGATTGATGGCTCGAAATACTGAATTAATTTTTTAATTAATTATTTTTTTTATTCTTATTTCTTTTTTGCTTTTATTGTAGGTCTTTTTCTGGCTGCTATTATTGGTTTCTTTGCTTCTATTGTTATTTTTACTTTAGCTTGCTGCATAAACTTATTTCGTAAAGCTCCAAAGATTACTCCCATAAAATATCCAACGATGAATGTGATGATGACAAGAACAATTCATTTTCCTCGGCTTGCTTGAGTGAGAACATATACCGGTTGAAGAAAATGCAATCCAAAGATTCGATTAAGAAAATTTTGCATAGTGGTATGAAAAAGCGCTATCATCACCGCCCAAATAAGATGGAGCAATGAGATGAAACTACCGAGCACTAATCATAATTTGTACTTGTTGACCATGAGATATATTAGAAGATAAAAATACTTATATTATTTTTTCATGAAGATAAGAATTGCGAATGCTACCATGCCAACTCATAATCCTACAAACATCCCAGCTACTATATTATTAAACAAGAATCCGCATCCTATCCCCAAAATAAGTCCTGCAGGGATCAATAATGCTCGCTTGTTTTCTTTTGTCGATTTGATTGTTTTTGCTGTGATTTTTACTTGTGTTGTTTTTTTTGCTGTTTTTACAGTTTTGTTTTTCATTGCTTACATAAAGGATAAAATCGCTATAATATTAAGTATTTTATTCTGCCTTGCAAGATATTTTCATATTATTTTATCGGTATGATCTTTTGAAAATCAGCGGGAACCGGCGCTTCAAATGTTATATTGCTCTCTTTAAAAGGATCAAAGAAACTGTATTTTCGGCAATGCAACAATTGTCTGTTGATGCCTAATGATTTGTATAACACCCTATTGGCTGCAGCATTACCGTAAATGATATCGCCCAGTACAGGATATCATTCGTCTGCCATATGTATTCTGATCTGATGCATCCTTCCCGTATGTATTTTTACTTTTACTAATGAGATTTCACCAAGAATCGGATGTGTGATGCTTTTTTCAAGTCGGCATTCTGTCTTCGCTTCTGATCATTGAGCATAATCTATTTTTACCTGTGATCTATCAAATTTTTTGTCGTAGGTTTTCGTAAGGGGTTTATCGATCAGAACGTGTTTGGGGAATTTACCGCTGACTATGGTCAGATAATATTTATCGATTTCCCTATCTCTGATGATGGTATTGATATATTGGAGTGCTTCGTATGTTTTTGCGGCAATCAAGACTCCTGAGGTATCTCTGTCTAATCTATATCCGAATGAGGGTTTGAATGTGGAAGTCTTGTGAGCTTCTGTATATTTATCGAGATAATCATTCATGGCAAGGTCGTTTCGATGTTTATTTCCTGGATGCATGGGGATCCCTGTAGGTTTATCAAAGACTACCCGATGCTTATCTTCGTAAATAATCCGGTGTTGGAACTTGGCGTTGTCTACTTTTTCTAGTTTGCGATCTTTTTGGCTGACTAAAAGTGATAAATCCTCAGTTCCCATCTTTACCGTATCATCTATCCAAATGATATCGCCTTCACTTATCCTATGTTGTTCTTTTACTTTTTTATTATTGACTTTTACTAATCATCTCCTGATTATACTGTAAATGTCCGCCAAACGAACTTGCGGATATTTTTTGAACCATTTTCTGAGAAATCTATCAAATCTTTGGTCAGAAGCTGTTTTATCTATTTTTATCTCCATCGAAATCTTCCTTACAACACAAATTAAAAGAATGTTTTCACAAATGTATCTTTCACTTGTCTATTTGCAAGAAGACCTCAATTCTTACCTTAGACTATAGATGACTATCTATGTATCTATTATTGCGTTGCTAGGTAAGGTCTGTATTTACACACCAAGATATGCTATGTACTGTGTTTGTATATGTTATTTGAAATAATGGTTATATCTGCTTTTATCACATATTAACTAAAATGGTGTCTTGTAGTTTGCTGTATGACTATTACTTTTTCTGAATTATGATGACGGTGGTCTCTTATTCTGTAATTTTTCTTGAAATTGGGAAGGGAATATGTACTATCCCTACACACATCAATATATGGCGGCTGTAGCTCAGCTGGTTAGAGCGCTCGACTGTGACTCGGGATGTCGCGAGTTCGAATCTCGTCAGCCGCCCCATTACAAATCTATTAAGATTCTCCTCCTGTGGAGATTTTTTTATTTGATTTTTTGAAAAGAAAGAATACAGTTCTTTCTAACTCAGCTATTTATTTAATTATTTTACTCTTTATAGTATCTTTATGAAAAAGATTTTTTGGACTACTGTTTTTTGGCTTGCCGTATTCTTCGGATTTATTATTTATGTAAAATTGTTTGATGCACATATGGCATCAGGAATAGGCACTTGGTTTGCTGGTTCTTCAACAAGCGGTGCAGTAATAGCTACCGTCACTCCAGGCACACAAAGTGATGTAATAAGCGGTATTGTTTCCATACAAACAACATTGACTGATATGCAGACTAAGCTTGATACTCTTGTAGGTGTAAGTTCAGCTGGTACTTCCGTTCCTACTCCTACACCCGTTCCTCCAACGTTCACTGCATCACCAGAAACTACCGGTGGGGTTCCCAACGTTGCTAAATAATTTTTTAAGCAAAAAAGCAAAAAAAATAGGCAATGAAAAGTTAGAAAATAGATATTGAAACACTGGCAAATCGTCAGTGTTTTTTTCTCTAGCATTTTTTGCATTTTTTTGATAAATGATTATACTTATAGTAGCTGAAATTTTCAGGCTTAAAGCAAAAAGCAAATCATTGTTATTTATCCGTTATCTCGTACCATGGGAAAAGGTAAAAATCCAAAAAAATATAGCGATACAAAACAGCAGAATACTCCTGCAGATATTTCCAAAAAAATCACTAATATTTCAGATGCTTTTTTGGAGGAACTCAAATGAGCTTTTGATAATTTTTTCAAAATGCCTGAATCGCATAGGATCAAGTTATATGGAGATACAGAATATCTAGATCAATTTTGGGCGCATTTTGTGCAAATGTATCCTAATCTCCTTGATAAGATCGATAAAAAAGATTTACCGATATATATCGAAGCGTTAAAAGATAAATGATTCTCGTTGCATCGTATTTTGGATGAAAATGAAAATCTCAAACTCCATAGTATGTTTGCATCAAAGGATACGGAGGAACACATCATCGTATCAAGTCTGAAAGAACTCCAATCATTCTGTAAAGATGATATTAATAATGTACCTGCTGATACGTTCAGTAATTTTGCTAAGGCTGCATGATTTAATCCTACGACGTTTGAAATATATCCTGATGGAAAAATCCAAAATATCGAAGATATCTCTGGGGTTTGGAAAAAATTTCTTGAAAACGAGAAAATCTCTTTGTGAACTGCAGCGATGGAACATTCAGAACGTATTTTGATCCCGGAGTATACTCCTATAGAAAGGATGATGGTGGCTGCGGCAATCCAAAAAATTGCTTCAGTACTTACCTGATCGCTCAAAACAGCTTTCAAATCTATTTTTTTCTCGCCGGTATCTATCCATACTTCATATCAAGATCTGATTAATTTTAAAACCGCATGGATTCAATTTGTCGATGATCACGCTGCGGAGATTGATGTAACTATCGCTAAAAAGCTTGATGCTATTGATGTTACCAACGGTGATATCCAGCAAGAACTCCAAAAAGAATTTCTTAAGACAGGAAGAAAATTTGATGATACTAAATGATTCTCCGAATGGGAAAACTATTTTAAGCGTATTTTCAATAAGCTTGTGACTCGTCAGTTGTTTGAAGAGGTAGAAAAAACAGGAGAAGCTATTGAGCATTATGTTGATGCTATCGGAAACACATTTAATCAATTTCCTCCTTATGTTAATGAAATCCTGAATATCTATACCTTTGATAGCTCTAGTATCTGACGTGTGGATTCTACATTTGTTTCTGACTTGAATGTCATCAATGCACAGATTGTTTCATTGAATCAACAATTTAGTTCCGCTTCTGATGAAGAAAAAAACGAACTCAGAACACAAAGAAAAATATTAGAAGCACAAAAAAAACAACGTGAATGGCAAGGATATATAGCATTTCTTAGGACAAAGGATGCTGTGTTAGCTGATGTATTTACTCAGCTTGTAGCACATAATTTTGATTTTGCTGTCCTGACTGTTGATAAGCAACAGCATCTCGTGACGACTTTGGTAGAACATAAACTCAAGGATACGATAAAAAATAAGATACCTGAATTACTTTCTGTATCTGAAGACGATCTCAATACGTTTGTCCATGATTTTTTTGATCTCACTACCATGGATGTCTCATTACCTACAAAAAATGGAGCCATTCCTCTGCATTTCACCAAAAAATTATTTTTGGGTGGTGCGCGCAAAACGCTTCCCTCAATTAACGATCTCAATGACGAAATTAGAAATCTGCCGCTTAATTTTGAGCTGCAATTGACTGATCTCAATGCTGATTTTTTTGAAAAAAGCGTTATCTTTGATTCTCTCTATACCGATTTTAATGCTAAAAATTGAAATTTTCGCGTCAATGATGCGTATCAGGTCAAGATTACAAAAAATGGGAAAACGGTTACCTGATATCTTTCTGCATATTGTCCCATCAATGAAAAATATAATGATAAGGAATATACCGGTAAAGAATTGTTTTTGTATTCTTCGCCTATCACTTCTCCAAGCGATGAAAGGACTTTAATCACCTGGCCTGCGGAAAAGGATGAAAGAGGACTTCCTGTCGTCATCAAGAATGATGCTGATCAAAAATCGTGTGAGATGGAAATCATAGACAAAAAAATAAATATCAATGGTGATGCGTTCGGTGCTTTGCTTTTTGGATATGTCTTAGGAGAACAGAGCATGAATAAGACTATTTCTCCTGCCCAAGAACAAGCGCTTTCCAAGAAATTTTCTGATCTGCAAGTATATAAAGATAAGGCTGAAGAAGAAGATGAACCTGCTGTCCAACCCTCATCTCTTTCGAAGCAGGATGAATCCCAAGAAAGTTCAGAATATCAAAAATTCATTAATGGATGGAAAGATCTGAAATGATATAGTTTTTCTGATTCAGAACATCAGGAGAATTGAGGATTTGTGGAAGGATCCAGAATGTATGTTTCTCATTGAGATAGTGTATTGTATCCAAAATTGGAGTGAAAAGCATGGATGTATATAGATATCATCGCCATCAATAAAGAAAAATGAACATTTACCGTCAAATTCCATGGTGGAGAATTGGGCCTTGGAAGCTCTGAATGAGTTAAGAAAGAACTTCCTCTTCGTTTGTCAGCATTTGATGGTATCAAAAAAGCTTTTGGAGATATCTATAAAATGCCTAATCCTAAATGATCGTCTATGGAAGATCAAATCGAGAAAATCCAATCCTCATGATTGGCGAAAGATATAGAAAAACGTCATTTGGGTAATGTGAGGTGGGAATCTTGAAATTTTAAATTCGCTACCGGTGATTTTTCAGGTGAAAAGGTTACTCATTTTGGCTGGTATGAGGCGGGTATCTGAGAAGAATATGATAAAGAGGTTTCTACCAATTATAGTCTCTATGAGATCGAACATAACTCAAACCATACGATAACTCTTTCTGGAGTGTTTATGGATAAGGAGGACGGTAAAGATGTGAAGAGAAAATATGTCCGTGATATGGATTATCCTACGTTTTTGCTGTTTATCAAAGAGAAATGATTGCAGCCAAAAAGCAAAACACAAGCCGCTCAAATGCAAAATAAACAAAAGATAGCAGATCAGGAAGCTCCTAAGACCAAACGATGATATAGTATCGGCAATATCATGAGTTTTTTCAAAGATGGGATAAGTAAGCTCAATAGCAGCATCAAAAAATATGATGATGAAAGGTCAGAAGAATTGACTGATATCTTGACTAAAAATGGTCAGCTTTGGAATACGTTGGGAGGATATCTTTCCCCTTTTTCTAGGATATCAACCTCGTTTGAGCTTATGGGAACTGAATATTTTTCTGAAAGAGATAGCAGGGTCTGGAAAAAAATAGAAAAATGGCAGAAACTGTATGAAGATGGTGATTTTTCGTTGATTTATAATACCTATCTTAAGCCTATGATTGATGGAAAAATTGTTATTACCCCTCATTATAAGGCTGCAGCTATGCTCCTGGTCATGATCAAAAAATGAAAATGACCTTACAATAGGAATCCTGAATTTGCTGCTAAAGGGATGCGAGTCAATATGCTCCTGTGACCTAACCATCAGAAGAGATATCTTGCTATGCGTGAAAAGATGATCAGAGAACTTGAGCAATGATCTGCTGTGTATGGCGGTACCTGGACTGATAACAAGAAAAATGAAATCTTGGAGCTCGAGATGAAATATATGGTGCATGTTATGGATGCAAGACAGTTGGGAACAGGTGATGATGATAAAAATTATTTTTATGCAAAATATTCTCAAAAGTTTGTCGGTGAATTGGAAGGCGCATACACTGATTTTTTCAAGACTTCCGTCGAAGTGAAAAAGGATGCGAGTTTCGATTTTGCGAGAGCTGAGTATTTCAGGCTTCTTGGCGATAGGCCACAGCAAGCTATGTCATTTCTCAAGACTATGGCGGTCAAAGCGACTAATGATAGTCAATGGAAGATCTTTGAAATGGCGGTCATGGCTGGTATGATCTCTGGTATATTTTTGACGATGACGATGTCTGATACCCAGTGAATCATCAAAAAAATCTGCAGAACCAAATGATTTGTGCCTGGTATTCGAGTCAAAGATATCCATCAGCAAGCAAAACTTCAGAGGATGCTTGATCTCTTCAGCAACGGAAAATTCAGTGATAGTAAATTTGTAGGCAAGGGAGACAAAGCGAAAAAATATTCTACTTCTGTGTTTTCTTATAGAGATATGTGATGAGGCACTAAAGATTGCGTTTCTGGATTTGAAACATGGATGAAAAAAGATGATAATCTTAATAGAATCAGTGACTTTTTTAAGCTTACAGGAAAGGATAACGCAAATAAACAGACATTGCTAGATATCTATGCTGACAAAGACACCCCTTTGGCTGATAAAGAGTTGATCAAAGAATTCCTTGATAATAGCAATGAAAAATATGAAGGTCTGGATTCTGAATTAAGAGATAATCCTTCAGCATTCGCTTGATCTATTTTGACCAGAAGCCAAAGTACCGTCCATCAGATGATGAGATTTGATAATAATGGATTTGCGGGGAAGGATGGAGATGAAATCCAGACTATGCAAGGATTTTTTAATGATATGAAAGATTCTATCCCTAGAAAAGAAAGATCTCCAGAAGAGGTTAAGATTTTCATGAATAAATTTTTCAACTGGTTTGAAGAAAAAGGTTTCTCTGGTTCCAATAAGACAGAGTTTCTTAAAAGATTGAAATATTGCCAAACTTATCCTCACAATCCGGAAGTGGATGATATTCTTTATTATAGTATCGTCGGTCAGGTCTGTAGCAGTTTCAATCGTTTTTATCTGCCTGATGAGTTTCGTGGTGCATTAGAAGCTTGGAAAGATTTCTTTAAAGCGAATCTGGATACTATTCTCACCCAGGATATTGTGGAAAGTTCTTTTGGCGGGGCGTCTTATTATGAGGATTATAAGAGAATTATCCCAGAATTTGAACCGTGGAATACTGCTTCTCCGTTGTTGGATAAGTTTGAGAGTCAGATGTATATCGCTACGTTACCTACTCAAGAAGAAAAAGACGCTGCACGTGAAAAAAAACGTCAGCTTGGAAGATCTGGAGGTCCTTCAATCAATGGTAGCCTCTATACTTTGGCAGAAAATTTAGAAAGAAATAATGTTCTGATCCCTAATAAATTCAAAAATATTTATAGACCAGATAATTCATCTTCCTCTTCATCTTCTCCTAAAGTCACATGAGCCAAAATCAAAAATCCTGAGGTACTGCATGATCTTCAGCAAATTTTGGAAGGCAAACAAGTAGCTGATACTACGGTAATTGACCAAAATATGCCTTTCTATGATCCTTATGATTTAGATTATTAATTATATTTTCTTTCTTGATTTTATGGATATTTTACATATCAATCAGTCATTAAACATAAATAAAATATTTATTTAAAACATACGACTATGAAAGGAAAATTCATCGTTTTTTATGGTATCAATAACCTCGGAAAAACTACTCAGGTAAAATTGCTTATTGAAAAACTTCAGCAGCAAGGAATTAAGGTTGAATTTACTAAATATGCTCATTATGATCTTGAGCCTACCGGTAAACTCATCAATGATTATCTGAGAAATGGGAATCCTGATAAATTTTCTCCAAGAGAATTTCAATTACTTCATTTTGCTGAAAGGCTTCAGTATGAACCTATTCTCAAGGAAAAATTAGATCAAGGGATCACTGTCATCGCTGAAGATTATTTCCCTACAGCTATAGCATGGGGAACAGGTGCTGGTGTTCATCAACCCTTTTTGGAATACCTCTACAAGTTCATCCGCCATGAGGATCTTGGATTCCTTTTTGATGGAGAAAGGTTTACTGAGTCTATTGAATCTGGCCATAAACATGAAACGGATGCTGCGTTAATGCAAAAAGTACGTGAGGTCCATAAGGATCTTGGCAATAAGTATAATTGGCTGCCTATACATGCAAATGATACTAGAGAAAGTATCCATGAAAAAATCTGGGAAGCTGTTTCACAGATTGTCAAATAAGTGTATAGTAAATTATTTGCTCCTGGGTTTTCCCGGGAGTTTTTTTGTTTTGAAAAACAGGACTGATTCTGTATATATTAGTCGACTATTTTTATTATTGCGTATTTTATGCTAGGATCTCGTACCAAAATAGTGCTTTTGACTTCGTTTTTCACTTTTGCGTTTGCTATGCTATTTTTAGCGTTGGTGCAAAACTATGCACATGCAGATACTTCACCTAGTATCACTATCACTGCTGCTATACCTACCTGAGGTATCCAGAAACCTTTTGGTAATCAACTTATTCCTGAATTTGTTCATCGTGCTCCTGATTTTGATATCGATAATGATAGTTCGTTCCAGAGATATTTGAGTTCTGATCGTCCGTTTGCGGATATCAATTATATCCCTACTGATATTGTAAATATCGATTCCAATTTTACGGCAAATAATTCTCAAGCGTTTCAGCTCAGACAAGAAGCTTCCCTGCATTTTGCTGATATGGCCTGGCATTTCTGGAATGCCTTTAGCGGAGACAGATTGTATATTTCTAGTGCATATAGAAGCAGATCGTTCCAAGATTCGCTGATCAAGCAATGATGCGCTGCTACGAGATGCGCTCAAGCAGGTACGAGCGAACATCAAGCATGATTGGCAGTCGATCTCAAGGTCATCAGCAAATCCGGCAGAGCATATTCTTTTGATCTCATGAAACCTAATAAATATTATGACCGGCTCAAAGCAAATGCAGAAAACTTTGGTTTTCACAATACGTATCAAAAGGGGATTGAAGTCGATGGTAAAATCGCTGAATGACGGCATCGGAGATATATGTGAACCGAACTCGCTAAAATTCTTTCAGCTCATCAGCAGACTTTTGCAGAATACTATACTACAACACTTCAAAAACGTAATGAAAATCTTATAGCGAAAAACTAAAAAATCTTTTGTCATTGCGAGGAGTGAAACGACGAAGCAATCTAAAAAAATAATTAAGATTGTTTATCCACGAATGTGGGCTTTGCTTCGCTCGCAATGACTACATATTATTTATTAATTTTAGTTGCTAAATTACTTAATTGCATGAAAACTACAAAAAAAGATGATCTTCAAGAAAAGCTTGAAGAGGCGCAGCATCAGCAAGATGATAAAAAATATCAAGAACTCGAAAATAGGATCACTCAATTAGAAAAAGAGAAGAAAGAGCTTGAAGAGATAGCGAAAAGATCGCAATATGAATATATTAATCTCAAGATGGATTTTGATAGATATCAGAGACAGATGAAGGAATCCAGTGCATCAATGGAGCTTGATTCGCTTTTGTCTGTAGTCAAAAAATTTCTTCCTTTCGTCGAAGATTTAAGGAAATCGTTAGAAACCATTACGGACGAACATAAGGAAGATCCGCTCACTAAAGGAGTTCAGATGATTTATAATAAATTTTTGAAAACGCTTGAACATTTACATATCAAGACTATCGACTCTCTCTGACTTGTCCCTGATTCGTTTTTGCATGAGCCGGTAAGCGTGCAACCTGTAGAAGATGAAAAGCTCAAAGGAAAGATCATTAAAGAATTTGAAAGGGGATTTATGTATGATAAAGATGGAGAAAAAAAAGTCATCATCAGCGCTAAAGTGATTGTTTGACAATAATTTCAGGGACAAGGTGAAAGGTAAAAGGAACAAGGTTTTTTTTGTCTTTTATCCGTACCCTTTGATCTAATTCTCTTGATTCTCGGCCAAGGATTGCTACTCTTGGTCCAACGTGCCTACTATAAGTGGGTATGCTCGGGTGATGGAATGGTATACATGGTCCGGTAAGGACCGGACTGCCTTGTGGCTTGTGGGTAAATAAAAAATAAGCTATGACTATAAGCTGGGGTGATGGAATGGTATACATGTACGATTGAGGTTCGTATGCTTTACAGCTTGGGGGTTCGAGTCCCCTCCCCAGTAAATATTATTTAATTGATTATCCCATATAATGAATCTATTAGAGCGTTTGACGAATGATTACAAGACGGCGATGAAAGACAAGAATGAGACCAAAAAAATAGTATTAAATACCGTACTCGCTAAGATAAAAAACAAGAAAATAGAGATTCAAAAAGACCTAGAAGAAGCTGATATTATTGGTATCCTCAAAAAGGAAGTCAAAGAAATATTGGAAACTATCGGATTTTTGGAAAGAGCGAATAAAATAGATGATCTGGAGATAGAAAGACAAAAAAAACTTCTTCTCGAGCTCTATCTTCCTGCTACGATGTCAAAAGAACAGACTACTGAACTTCTCAAAAAACTTATATCTGACCTCAATATCGTTGACCTTAAAACTCAGAGAGGAACAATTATGAAAGAATTGATGGCGAACTATAAAGGACAAGTTGATGGTAGTTTAGTGAACGAAGTCATCAATGAGATGATAAAATAAGTTATAGCGGAAAGCTTAAAGCTTAAAGCCAAAAGCAGAAAGCATAAAGCTTAAAGCCAAAAGCATAGAGCTTAAAGCGTAAACCCAGAAACAAATACTATTTATTTTGTTGTTTAGTTGTTTCTATGAAAAGATATTCCTTTATTATCGCATTGTTATCGTTTGTGTTTTTGTGATTGGGAAATATTTCTTTTGCTGTTGATTGTTCTCAATGTCAATCCCTGTGTACTTCTATGTGACAATCAAATAATCAAGGTTGTTTAGATCAATGTAATAATTCTTGTACAAATACAAATAATTGACCAAGTACTATATTAACTTGTACTAGTTCTAATCTTACTTCTGCACAACAACGAAACTGTACTTGTTTTCAAACTGTTAATGGTGTAATAACTGATGCTAATGTTGGTGACGTAAATACGAAATCAGGTTGATGATGCTGTACTCAAAATACATGATCCGTTTGATCTTTATCAACATGTACTACTAATGAATTAAATGGAGCTGCTTCATGAGCTCCTTGTAGTCCACCAAATAACTGAAAAATTAATTCTGTTTGAATATGTTCTTGTCCTACTTGAACTAAAAATATTAATGGTACTTGTACATCATGTAAGGCTCCTTGAGTCTGTTGCGGGATATCTCTCAATACCAGTGTACCTTTTATCGGAAATTGTATCGAAGATAATTCCGCCAACCAAGGTCCTGGTGAAACTAATGTCACCTGAGAAACCGCTTTCCCTGTTTTGGTATCAAGTCTGACGAAGATATTAGTGACTGCTATTTTGATCATTTCGTTTGTATTGATTATTATCGGTGGTATTATGATTTCTACAGGTAATCCAAGCGGTGGAAAGAGCATGATCATAAAGGTCGTTGTTGGAATCGCACTTCTTGGCGCTTCAGGAGTTATCTTACGTTTGATTAATCCTAATTTCTTTGGATAAAAGATTCAAGATACTAGATTCATGATTCAAGAACTATATCATAGTATAGATTATCGGTTTTTATATCGCATATTATAATTCAAGAATGTTTTAGTTGGTTATTGATAACAATATGGCTAACTATGAAAAATTAAATATTCGACAAAAGTCTGTGGATCTTTCAGTGGATGTATACAAATTAACAAACAGTAATACTTATCTTCAAAAAGATTTCGCGCTAAAAGATCAGATTCAAAGATCATCTTTGAGTATAGCTTCTAATATCGCAGAAGGCGCTGATAGATGAACCCAAAAAGAGTTTAATAGATTTCTTTATATTGCTAGGGGAAGTTGTAGTGAATTGAAAACTCAAATGATTGTTGTAAAAAGATTATGATATATCAATGAGACTGATTTTGCTTCATTTGATCAGAAAATAGTTGATTTACATAAAATGATTAATTGAATGATTCAAAGGGTTTGAAAAAACATAAAAGATAAGTAAATTCTTGTATCATGAATCGTGTGTCATGTATCAAAATATAAATTTTAGTTTGTAATATACTTCTCATGGTAAATGTTAAATTCAAAAATGGTTTTGTTATCGAAAACAAGTTATTGTTCGGTTTTGAAAAAGCAGATCCTAAATATATCAACCTAGCTTTGGAACCTGGTGATGATATGCGTTATGAAAAGCTTGATTATGTACTTGTTGATTATCCTGGTGAGTATGATA
>JAHFJL010000061.1 GCA_023245855.1 bacterium | reverse complement strand
GGGACACGGTTCATGTAGAAAGGGACACGGTTCATGTGACAAGGGACACGGTTCATGTATCAAGGGACACGGTTCATGTATCAAGGGACACGGTTCATGTAGAAAGGGACACGGTTCATGTAGAAAGGGACACGGTTCATGTGACAAGGGACACGGTTCAAGTCCCAATATTCTCTCCTGTTCATCATGCATTTGTGAGCAATTGTTTGATTGAGATACCTTCGTTAACCACTAAAGGAGCATACGCTTTCCCGATATATCGATGTACATCCACTTCATCATTATAATACTCAAGATATCTAGAAAATTTTTGTGGCGCAGTGGTTTTTGCTCAACGCAAAGGATCCAATACATATCGCTCTGAAATGTCGGATTGATCTGTATATACGACTGTGATCCTATGATATACTATTGTTCCATCTGTTATGAAGCTTATATACACATCATATACAGAACCATATGCCGTGGTGTTATCTCCGGAAAATATATTGGTTAATTCCCCTGTCGTCACTTCAAGCAAGGTATTTTCAGCAAGTCATTGACTGACAAGTTGACCTGCGTCATTTTTGGGTACATAATCATTTACTCCGGTATATGTCCAACTTCATGCTTTGAGTATCATGGAAATATTTTCATACGTTATGCGAGAACAATAATTTGCTCATACCTCTCCTCCTGTAGTCGTTACGGATTTAAGCGTATTGAACTCTACATATCATGAGGTATTTATCTGAATATCTTTGGTCGGATATATCACTGACAAAGGTTGAGTAATCAATGAAATACCACTGAGATCGACGGGCAGTAATTCTCCTGATTGCACTTCGACTACTCCGACATTTTCACCAGAAATATTGTAAATTGCTTCTCCACTCAAGGAACTCAAAACTCATGAAAAGAACTCTTGAGCACCTGATATCATTAGAGTTGATGGCGCTATTTCTCAGGTACTAATATTTTCTCCTGAAAGGATTTCTCAGTTTTGAATTATTATTCATGAAGATATTTCACTTGACGGTCATACAACATTTCATGAAATTATTTCTCAGGTCAAAATTTCTCAACTAAAGATTTCTGATGGTGCTGGGAGTAGTTCACCACTTGTTGGTATTTCTGTTGGAGGTATTTGTTCTGCTGGTACTACCTCAGGAATTATCTCTGGTTCGTTTTGGATAACAACAGGTGCTGATTCTAGCGGTACCGTAACCTCCTGTGCAAAATTAAAACTTGTGATCTGATAAAAATAAAATAACAGCAATAAAAACACAATATGGATATATGTTAATCGATTATGTTTTTTGTGATAGACGTGATGAATCATTCTTTTGTGAAGATGATGAGTATATTCCCTTACTTTATGGGCATGGTGCTTGATCCAACAAGAAAAACTCTGAATCAAATTCAGTATTTTGTTAGAAGAGAATTTCTTGTCACAGAACTTAAACATACACTTCGCTATTAGGATAAACTAAACTTTTCTGTACGATACTATTATATCCAGGAATCATATCAGCGCAAAAAAAATAGACTATTAATATCACAAAGCACTTGCTTTTTTTGTAAAAGTATATCTAATATAAAATAGGGAGCGCACCTCAATTATCACTGGAAATTTTTCGCTAAAACGATAGATTGTTTATTAGATAATTTTTCATTTATTTGATTATAGATTGCAGATCATACATTCTTCATCCCATAAGAAACATATAAAATACCTTTTTTGATTGCTTTTTGGATGCATATTTTTCTCTACCAGCATCATTTTTGCATATTTCAATGTTAATACTGTTTTGTGAATCTTACCTCCTCCTTATCAAGTGGTGTATACTCCTGCACATATCACCTGACTGTACACGAGCGGATTTGTATATGTGGAGATTACAGGCGATGGCATCAAACACAATAGCACCTGAATTTGGGACAATGGAACCTCTACGTTCGATTTTTATCGAGGAACTGGGCCCTTTGTTACGGGTGCAGCATATTCTAACATCAATATCCGAACCCCATTACAGACTACAAGAACCATCGATCGAATTGATAATACACCACCGACATTTACTGGTGTGACTGATAGCATCACATACAATTCTGCAGTGAGCATTACTTTTGCAGACAATCTTTCTTGAGTCACTGCTACAATCAATGGAACACCCTTTACCTACGGAGGAACAATATCTACAGATGGAACCTATCAACTTGTGGTTACTGATGCTGTCGGTAATCAAACAGGAGCTACTTTTTTTCTCTATACTGCAAATATAACAGAAACTGGGACAGTACCTCAACCGATAATCATATGATGAAGCTGACCGATACCATTATGAGCTGGATTGGGCGCACAAAATCTGATCGATGGACTCTGTAAACAAAGAAGTTGTTATAGTTCATATTATGATAGTGTATGTGGGAAATGTGCTCCTCCGGCACATACAATAATCCCTCTTCCTGGGGTTTGGCCGCTCTACCATTTTGCTAGCCCGGCACCTTTAGATATAAAAAATTCTCCGTATTCACAAGAGCAAAACAATGCCTATTCTCGAGCATATGCTTTAGGTATCACCACCATACCAAAAATAGAATCATGAGATATCGATCAACCGCTCTACAGAAAATTCGCTGCTAAAATGTCCTCCGAATTTGCTATGAAAGCTGTCGGACTCACTCCCAACAAGAAGAAACCCTGCATTTTCAATGATATCGATAAGGAGAGTCCTGAACTCCAATATTATATGAAGCTCTCTTGTCAATTAGGCATCATGGGATTAAATTATTACGGAGATCCCGATAAAAGCTTCAATCCCAATTATATCGTCACGAGAGATCAGTTTGTAACTATTCTTTCGAGGATAATATTCAGAGATGAATTTAATATCAAGCACGGTGAGCTCACCATCTATGATCAAGCAAAAAACTTTGTCGTCCATAGCATCAATAATATCAGTAGTGCGTTGTGACTCCCCTTTCATATAAATACGCCTCTTGATCGGTATACCAAACATCTGGATGCCATCAAAAAATTATGAGTCATAACCAATTATACCCTCACCACCAAAGAATTCAGATGATACGTCATGATCATCATGTACAGAATAGATCAGCTGGGAGTATCTCAAATAAAAAATCTTATTGAAAAAACTAGCAACGCACTCAAATAATTTCTTTGTTTTTATTGCCTACAACCTCTCTACAACAGAGAGGTTTTTTTATGTAGTAAAAAAAATCCTCCGGAGATACCGAAGGATATTAGTTTTTTTACATGCTATGCATGTGTTGTTTTTCTTCCCACTTTGAGATCATCTGGCCAAATGACTTTTCTATCAGAAGTTTTTTCTGTCCAGAATTAGCATCTCTAGCTTCATCATTTTCTATGGTTTTAATGATTTTTGTGTCATCAAGATAACATGCAAGAAATGCTACTCCAAGATCAAAATGTGTACCGTAGGATTTTGGATTGAAGAAAATATGGATCTCGTCTGCAGCTAAAATCGCTTTCATATTCTGCATACAGATTTCATATCCATCCGCTTCCTGATGTGTATCAAGATGAGGCAGATGGACTCTATATCCTTCAGCTTCTAATTTTTGTTTGTAGGCTTCAAGTTTTTTGCGCATAGCATCATCTGCTAGTCTCACTACACAGATGACAAACACTTTTTTTTCTTCCATAATTTTGGTTTTATTTATTTTTCATCATCATACTGTTCTACCGCTTCCAAATAGCTCTCTACAGTTTTTCCTGTAAATTTTTTATACAAGGAAGCAATAGTTTTTTTGTTTGATTTGTAATAGGGATATATATTTTTCATCTCATCACTGGAAACGAAAAACTGTAATAAAGACAATAAAGCTTGTGCTTCATCATCGTTGAGATTTGGGTTTTTGTTGAGATTCATGGCTATTTATTTTTTTATTTTATTTATTTTTTTATTATTTTACTTTAAGGGTTATCGTTCCATCAATAGTTGGTTGGTTTGCATACGAAACTGAAGATCTGATCTGATACGTTCCTGCTTGCGTATATACTTGCGATGTATTTGCACATTCTTGTCTTGTGCTACATGTCTGCGTATTCCCATTTCCAAAATCCCGACGGATCTCTGTAGGGAGTCCATTGAGATTAGGCAATGAAAAATCCACTTTGTCACCTATACTTGCAACTTGTGCCGGATGAGAAGGTATATCAATCTGCAATACCTGATTTGATCTTTTGACGATGATGTTCGTATCTGGCGACACGGATACTATGCGCCCTTTTTTGGTTTGGATAGTCACGACCGGTTTAAATTCGCCGTTGTCTCATGAAG
>JAHFJL010000024.1 GCA_023245855.1 bacterium | reverse complement strand
GGGCAAAAAATTTCATGAACACTAAAAATTGATGAGGTGAAAAAGATATGAGCGACTAAATCATGAAAAGATATCTATCAACTGGTGACATTAAAAGACGGAGTGAAATTTATCTCTGAATTTTGTGAGATCCCACCCATGCATATCGATGATATTAATAAATATAAAGATATCACTAAACCTCAAAAATGAACCATCAGAAAAATAGAATCAGATGATGTAAATGTGCATTGATCTATATGATGATACGTCTCAACATCGTTATTGCTTGAAGATAAGATCTCCAAATCGGCTATCATAGAATTTACCGGTTGAGCGAAATATTGAGATACAGTATCTATACAACCATTAAATAAAGTCAGTGCTGATATTAAGATTCCATCAAAATATACAAAAGAAAATAATCCAGATATCCTTTGTGTCGTTAATGAAGATACGAAGTCATTGGTTACAATCTTAACACCTAATGTAAAATTGCATGAGGATAAAAAAAATAATGTTTTTGTTGCGCCAAATATGCCATAAAAAAATTAAGGAGCAAGGATTGACAATAGAAATATTTTATATATAGTAGAATCTTAGTCTATTTACTCCTTGCATTTAAAATCAACCATAATGACAAATATACCCAAAAAATTTCTCTCTCCAAAAGAGATTAAAAATATCGAACTTCAAAAAAAAGTTGCTGCACTCAGAAAGTTAGATAATTTTACTAAACAAGAAAAAGAGGCACTTGTCCAGGCATTCCTCGCTAAAAAAAATGAAAAAATATCCATCAAAAAAAAATGAGATCATACAAAAGAGATAAAGGAGATATTGGAAGCACTTCCTATTTTGGAAAAAAAGAATTTCAGAATCTCTAGCAAAAAAAATAGAGAAGAGATAATTTCTCCAAACTGAGTGAGGGTAAAGGTTAATCCTGAATGAGATGTACGGGAATATCTCGAAGGAAAAAATAAGTGAGAACAGTTATTTACGTATAAGGCAGCTATAAGGGAGACTAAACTTGCAGGAAAAAATATGCCAGATTCATGGAAAGTATACAAACAGATCATAGACCAAAAATATGCATGAAATTATAAGGATTTTCTAAAGTGAGAGAAAATAAAATTTTGCGGATATCGTAATGCTGAAGATGGAAATATTGATGGTGTTGGAAGTCTTGGCCTGTGGTGTAAAAAGAAATCGCTCATCAATGGCTACAAACATGATCGAGATAATGATTTTTGAGGTGATGATTACGCAATTTCCGTACGTTGTATGAAAGAATAATATTCTTCAAAAAGTTTACTCTGAGATTGAGTTCGAATATTTTTCTAATATTTGCTTTTTTTCAAATTCCAGATATAATTAATTAATATCTTTATCATTAATAGAATATTATGACAAAAAGACATTTTGAAAAAGAAAAATTGACTAAAGAAAGCGGTCGTATCAATAAGACAGAAGGTGTCTCTAAAACAAAGAAGAGAGAACTTTTTGATATCTTCAATACTGAAGCAAAAAAAAATGTCGATAAGGTTACCAAAAAAAATAATCAAAAAAAAGAAATAAAAATAAAGGATTTGGTGGATAAACTTAATGAGTGAGGAGATGCACAAAATAAACCGCAGAAATTAGAAGATATGCTTCCGTTTCTGAAGTCTTCAAAAGAAGAGATAGAGTACGCAAAAAAATTCAAGGAAACCGTTGATTCATTCACAAAATTGATGGAATCAGGAAAAGTTGACGAAGCGATAAAGGTGTCACAGAGTTTGAAATGAAAAGAGCCGCAAAAAAAGAATTTTACGGAACAGGAGTGAAAAGATTTCGTTAATGCCAGAGCAAAAATAGCTAAACTATTAGGATTCCAAGTTGTAGGAAATAAAGAAAAATTTTTTGTTCTAGAAAAAGAGGGATATCTTATTCAGATGAAGCATTTTATGCATGCTTCTGGTAGTGGATATAATAATGGAAGAATCAATGAGATAGAATTATCAAAGGGAAAAATAAATGCCTTACGGAGTAATGGTTGGTACAATAAACCAAAAGATGAAGGCATGAAAAAGATATTAGACGAAATAGTCGCTTACTTGAATTAAGGATATGGATGCAATAATATATTGTTTCATTAATTTATTTTTTGATCTCAAAAGATGGCTGAACTCATAAAAAACAATGATGTAGAAGATGTAGAAATACATAAAAAAACACCAACTGAAAAAAAAGAGGTGTCAGAATATAAGCCTTTTTCACCTAAAGAAGAACCCAAAGAAGAACTACCTGATCTAGAAAAAGCATATGATTCAAAATGAGAAAATAAATGAGAAAATGAATCAGAGTTGCTGCAATGGAAAGAGTTAACATATGGCCGTGAAAAGGCTGGTAAATTTGAAAGAGATGGAAAGAATGTATATAATATGCTCGGAGATAAGATTAAATGAGTGGATTATAAAACATTTCAAGTGGTAAATGATAATTATGCAAAAGATAAGAATCATATCTATGATATGCTTTGAAATGAGATGACATCATTAGATCCTGCGCCTATTTCTACCGATACCGAAGAATAACATAATAAAAGAGATTACAGCAGACTCACACCCGATGGTTTGCCTTTTTTCTTATTAAAACTTGAATTTTTCAGGTAGATTCATATCACTTTCCCTGCTTATTTTTTGTTTATTTAATTATTCTCATGGCAAACAAGTACAATCATCTGGAATCCGAAGCGAAATGGCAGAAATTCTGGGAAGACAACAAGATTTATGCATTCGATAAAGATGCCTCCAAAAAAGTCTATTCCATAGATACCCCTCCACCGACCGTTTCCGGTAAAATCCATATCGGACACATCTTTTCCTATACTCAGGCAGAAATAATCGCAAGATTCAAAAGGATGTGCGGGTACAATGTCTTTTATCCTATGGGATATGATAACAATGGGATACCTACAGAACAGCTTGTAGAAAAGGAATTGGGCATAAATATTAAGGATGTGGAACGCAAGGACTTCATTGCGAAATGTTTAGACGTCGTAGAAAAATATAAGGTATTATACGAAAATCTCTGGAAATCGTTAGGATTGTCTGTTGATCGAAGCAGGTCATACACCACGATATCTCCTGAAGTGCAACAGATCGCACAATCCAGATTCGTTGATTTATACAAACAGTGACATATCGTGTGCAAAGAATTTCCTGCCTTGCGATGCACCAAAATGCAGACAACGCTCGCACAAGCGGAGACAGAAGAGCAAGAGTTCAATGAATTTTTCAATTACCTGAATTTCATCTTGGATGACGGAGAAAAGCTGGTTATTGCGACAACAAGACCAGAGCTTCTGCCTGCCTGCTTAGCAGTGTTCGTTCATCCGGACGATGAAAGATTCACGAAATATGTCGGAAGGAAAATCACCACGCCGCTTGGTGTGACGGTGCCTATGCTTGCTGACGATAAGGTGAAGATGGACAAAGGAACAGGAGTCGTGATGTGTTGCAGTTATGGCGATGAAGTGGATGTATTTTGGATCCAAAAACATCATCTGGGAGAAAAGATTGTCATTGATAGATATGGTAAGATGCAGCATACCGGAGTAGCGGAAATCGATGGTCTCAAGGTCAACGAAGCAAGAGAAAAGATAATGCAGATATTTGAAGCGAAAGGCGATATAGTCGTCAAGAGAGATCCCATCACACAATCCAAAAAAATGTCTGAAAGAGGAAAAGTACCGGTAGAGATTATCCCTGTCAAACAATGGTTTGTCAACCTGCTCGATAAAAAGGAATTGTTGCTCGAACAAAATACAAAGATGAACCGATATCCAGGATTCATGAAAAAAAGATCTGACGATCGGATAGAAAACCTTCAACGAGATCGAAATATTTCCAGATCAAGAAAATACGGGATACCTATCCCTGTCTGGTATGATACTAAGACCGAAGAGATCATCTTGCCGACAGAACAGCAATTGAGGAAATCACCAATCGATCCGACATCAGAGCTTCCTGATGGATATGCTGCTGATCAAGTAAGAGGAGAAGTATTAGTTCTTGATACACGATTTACGTCATGACTAACACCGCAGATCAATCAAAAATATCTTGAAAGAGATGGATATACGCAGAAAATTTTACCGATGAGTTTGAGACCTCAAGCACATGATATCATCCGTACGCGGTTATTGTATACGACATTGCAAAGCCACTTTGCAACAGGAAAAATTGCATTTGATAACGTCATGATGTCAGGATTCTGTCTTGCACAAAAAGGAGAGAAATTCTCTAAATCCAAAGGAAATGCAAAATTCGATCCTGAACAAGTTATTACGGCCCGATGAGCTGATGCTGTAAGATATCGAGCTTCTGGAGCACAATTAGGAAAAGATATTCTTTTCGATGAAAATGAATTCAAGATCGGACAGAAATTAATCACTAAACTCCGGAACGCTGCAAATTTCGTATTCATGAATCTTTCAGACTTCGATATCACAACCAAACTCGCTGAAGAAGAGCTTTGTACTATCGATCTATGGATCCTCAATCAGACCAATGTCGTTTCTAAGACCATGGTTAATTATCTGGAAAACTATGAATATGGACTAGCGAAGATAGAATTCGAAAGATTCTTCCGGCATGATTTCTGCGATAACTACCTCGAAATAGTCAAAGAAAAAATCTACAAACCGGAAAAATACTCTGACGGTGCAAAACAGAAAATATCCGCACAGTTCGCCCTCTACAAGACATTCTTCGCTATCATCAAAATGATTGCACCATATCTGCCATTCATTACTGAAGAATTGTATCAGACATATTACGCCGAAGCAACCAAAGAAAAATCAATCCATACTTTAGCATTTCCAAATAATGACATTTTCGTTATAATTCAAGATATGAATACAATTCTTGCTGAAGTGGAAGAATTACTTACGGTTGTCGAGAAAGTACGTGGATATAAAACAGAAAAACAACTCGGCCTAGGAACTGAGTTGTCTCATCTCAAAGTCACTTCAAAAAACAATCTTTCCAAATACACTGACGATATCATGTCAGGAACAAGAGCAGTAAAAGTGAGCTTTGAAAAATGAGAAAATGTAAATATAACCGTAGAATAATATTCTAAATTCTAAATTTGAAACATGTACAATCTTTATCAATCTCAACTGCGAAAAGATATCCAGTACGAAGTCTATGGTAAACCGACGTTTACGATAGAGCTTTTTGGCAAAGAATATTTCTGAACAATCAAGATAAAGAAAATCTGACCTTTCACGACGAAACGATATCAGATCATGGGAGTAGAACTTCCGACTGACAAGAACTACGTTCAGAGCGAACTCAATAAACTCAGGAAACACTTCAAAGGCAAAGGAATCTTCTTTCAGCTCGGGTTCGTCAACGAGATGATCAGCTTCGAAAATGCGTCACACAAGTCAGAAGATTTTAAAGAGGATATGTTGCAGATGAGGCATCATCTTCAAGAATTCTTATGTAAAAATTATAGTTTAAAGGTGGCATTCAGAGAGAATATGCCAAACAGCAATATCATCATAGATCTATCCAAACCGGACAATCAACTGATCATGGAGATGAACGCTAGCGCCAGACAACGTGTCAGAAAAGGGATCAACAAAAAATTAGAATTCGGGATGGCAGGTCCCGACCAGTATCAAGCTTTCTATGATAAACGGCTCAAGATCTCAGGAAAAAAAGGATTCAATATCATCCCTTACGAACAGTACGAGCGTTTGATAAGATATATAACGCAAAATAATCGTGGAAACTTGTTTGTAAGCAGTATCGCATGAGAGATAGTCTCAGGAAATATTTGCCTGTATGATCATCGTTATATCGTGTACTTGTACGGATTCAGCGATAGAAAATACGGGAACGTGGGATCACATCATTTTCTTAAATACAAAATGTTTTCACGAGCCAGAGATGCAGGATTTACCTATTGTGACCTTATGGGTGGAGCTCCTACAGGATTCATAAACCATCCGTTGACCAGTGTGAGCGAGTTCAAAGAATCGCTGGGAGGGGTCAAGATAGAGCAGTATGGAAGCTTCGATATCGTGCTCAATAAGCTTATGTATCGAGTATTCAAAATGTACTATAAGCTGAGAGGTTAATTATGTATCCATTTATATGCTCGTATCAGTATGGCAAAAAAGGAGAAGAATATTCGGGAATTGAAGAAAGATATAGGAGAGAGATTACAGACTTCAGCTGAAGTTCCTTGATCAGAAAAATTTATAAAGCAATATAAATCAGCGTTATTCAAAACCATGCTTGCTGCCACGGAATATCAGCAAGCAAGAAAGGAATACCTCAAACTCTCAAAATCTGAAAGAGAGCAGCAAAAAATTTTTCGAGAAGCGTTTCTTGCTGCAAAAGAAAGCAATCATTTTTTGGATGAAGATGAATTTAGGAAAATATATGATTGAAAAAAATAAGTATCTGATTTACGAGAGCGTAAGGGTATAATATTTTCACGAGACTTGACATTTGATAGTGAATGTATATAAATAATAAAACAAAAACATAGAAATTATGAAAAAACTTATAGAAGAAGTAAAAGAACTTGGACAAAGTTTTTTACTTTTATTAGCAATCGCTGTGCTAACATTAGGCCCATTATTTGGTAGTATAAAATACGAAGAATGGAAGAATAAAAGGGAATCATATCATGAGATCGCTCATCATGAATCCAAAAAATATATTACTGATGATCGCGGTTATCATACAATATTACAATCCACAACACTTCTGTATGGAAATGGTGATACAGTAACTCAGAGATCCCTTCGATTTATCCCTTCGAAAATTAATACCTTCTTCTCTGACTCTACAAGTTTGGAAGACATTACATTATGGGATGATGATAATAACAATACTTGGGATCGTATATTTATTTGTGGATATCCCACGAATAAATATGGAGCTAATTCAGTGACCTTCAGAAACAGCAAATGGGAGTGGAATCCATGCCCATCGGATGAAGGAAAACTGGAACCGTTCAGTTCATCGATAATAGATCATGTATTATCTATGAGCAAAAACATTGAATAAGTAGTGGCCTGGTGTATTACCAGGCTTTTTTTAATGTATTGACATTATATGAGAAATATATATAAGTAATAAATGAAAAACAAAAAAAATAACTAAAAAACAAAAGCCATGAATAACAAAATTGTTTCTTTAATCCATTTCGTAGACAACAAAGTAGAAATTGGATTAATATTTGATGAAAATTCATTAAAAGAATTATTGCTTTCAAACATCAGTGTAATTAATCGTAATATCAAACACTTCCGTGAAGGTATGACGCATAAAGATATACTGATGGAAGAAATCGGCATCAATGTTGAAATTGTTAACAAAGTTCTCACTGTATTGATACAGACAAAAAACAAGAATTTGCTTACCATGGACAAAGAAATGAAAACTACAATTAAAAATTCATTTTTTAGTCTAAAAAATCTTATTAGAGAAGAAAGTTTTCCGGGTGGTAAATCCGATTTAGAATTTGTAGTTAAACCATCAACTCACCGCGCTACCCCTTTACCAGCGCTGCTGACGTTAATGGAAAGGTATTGGAAGTAGTGTTATCATAGTTATTAAGAAGAGAGTTCTCTGGTATATCCAGGGAATTTTTTTATATTGACATTATATGAGGAATATATATAAGTAATAAAACAAAAAATTTAAAATCATGTACACACCAATCATTCCCTCAATTATTCATTCTGGAAAACCAGGAATCGGACTAACATTTGATTTGTCTGCATTTGAAGATTTATTAATCTTTAGTATTATCAGTGTACACCGTGAAATAAATGCTTTTAATAGAAGCAGAAAAAATGTAGCAGGCAGTAGGTATACGCTTATGACAAAAATCGGTGTAGGTATGGAAATCGTAAAACATGCGATGTATTTGAATGCTATCGATAAAGAAATTAAATTCTCAGATGAAACAAAAAAAGAAATTAAGAAGTTAGTGCTTAAAGTGAATAATCTTATTCATAAATTAGGAATGCATGATCCTGATTTTTGTTCAGATTCGAACACTGAGCGTGCTCTAACTACAAAAGAAGCAATTGAATTCATAAAGAAAAAATGGTAATAATTACCACAAAAAAATTAATCGGGACGTATTCGTCCTGATTTTTTTTTATTTTTCCCAACCCTCCTCTAAAATAGAGGAGGAATTTTCCCCTCTGTTTCAGAGGGGTAGGGGGGAGTAATCTCCCCATTTTTCATGATTTTGTCAATTCAAAATAGCCATACTACGGATATTTTTTGGTTTTTTTGAGGTGTTGTGGATATAATAATTGAGACGCAGAAAAAGTTTGTCCCGAGATGTCGGGATTACGACATCGAAATTATACCCCTATAAGAGGGTATAATATTACGAGATTTTATTCAGTTCATCTCAATGGAAGAACAAAAAGAAAATCAAAATACACAATCATCAAACCCCAATGCATCAGGTGTAAATTTTTCATGATTTGGAAATTTAAAGCTTAATGACTTGGAAAACACACAACCAAAAGAAAGCCTGATTTCAAAACTTAACATTGAAGAAGAAAATAAACCCAAAAGAGAAGAATTAAAAATTGAGAATTTAGGGATGAGAATACAGCCTATCGAAGGAAAAAAAGAAAATGTGGTGTTAGGAGATAGTGGCATCTTCAGTGGAAAAAAATCGAAATACCATGATCAGTATTGGAGATTATTTTTGATATCGTTTTTTATTATCGTAGTGAGCGGTATGGCTTCTGTTATACTCCGTTTATATAGCCGTTATATCTATTTCGCTGCACAACCGGTGCCTGATGCTACGTATCAGACATATGTTAATACCTACAAACAAGGTCAGCAATTTATAGAGAATGCGTTGAATATAAGTAACTACCAAAAATATTCTTCGCTTTCACTTGAAGGCAGCGGAGGTAACACGATTCTTAATAATATAGTTCACGACAATACTCTTAGTTTTATTCAGAAAAAAGATATCCTCCAGCAATCACTCAATGTCTTTAGCACACACTTTATCGCTGACACGCAAAATATTACGACGCTCAAAGAGAATATCTCTAAATACGGGTTCTTTTCACAGGAGTTGTATGATATGCTTTCATCACAAGATTATTCAACCTCCATCCAAAAATATTTGCTCTCATTAGAAATCATCAAATTCAGTAGCGCAATCCAAGTATTCAGTTATCTGGATACGTTTATATCTAGTTTAGCAAACGCGCTCGGTACCTGATCGAATGTTGTACAGACCGAGATGCAGAGCTTCGCCAATAGAGGAGAAAAAGATATCCTGGTATATCTCAACAATTGTTATCTCAATCCTTATGAGATCGATTATGACTGTAATATGGTCGGCGATTTCGATAGGTATTATAGTGTGATCAGCAAAGAGACACCAAGACCAGATACGAATTTTTTCAAGAAGATGATGTATTTCATAGATACGAAACTTGAACAGACAGATATCCCAAGTTTCGCTATCACATTCAAAAAATACGATCCGACCCAAAAATCAATCAGCTTCACCGTCGACGTCAACACCTTTAAACAAGACGAAGTCGCATTGATTAAAAAAGGGATTGTCAGTCCCCATATCTTCATTTTGAGCAGTCTGATCAATCTCATCAAGCAAAGCACATTCGTAGTCTCTGAAAATATTGATGCGAAATCCATCAAGATCGTCCCTAAGGTTATCAAGATTGGATCATCAGTCTTTAACGTCAATAATTCGACGATGAATTTTGTACTGCCTATCCAATTGTGAACACAAAGAGAGATAAGCGATTATATCTCTCCTACTTTAAATCCTTTTAAATAAACCGAAATGATAGATCAAATGCCACAACAAAAGACAATGAAAATAGATCTGCAGAAGTTGATATCATTTTTTGCTACACTCAAAAAATATTTTGGATGAGCATTCGCTTTTTTGAAAGACAACAAAAACAATAGCAAGATAATGCTTTTGATGGCGGTTTTGACGACCGGGTTAGCAGCGTATTTTGGCGTTCAACTCTATACGGATATCAACTATCTCAATGGAAAAACTCCCGAACTTTTAAATCTTAGTAGTTACGATACGCGTACATTGCAAGCAAATTTTATCACTCAACCTATTGTAAAAAATGCCCAGACCGTCAAAGATCTCTTAGACGAAAATCTTACGACACAATGAGAAATCCAAAAATATACAGATTATCTCAACTCACTACAAGTGCCATACACGTATTTTCTCCAATATATCTATCTTCCTTCACTCAACATCCGAAAAGATAAATATACCAACAAGATTGATACTTCATTGATCGGACTCAATTTTCTTGAAAAAAATCCGTTCAATGACATCACTTTACTTCAAAAACGAGGTGATTTCTTCAAAAACCTTGGCGATAATAATGAATCCAACGACGTGCAGGATATGAAGATAGGAGATATAACTGAAGATCAAAGCGGATTTTTCAGCATGCCGATTACAGTTTCATTCATAGCTAATTCGAAACGCGCATTCTTGCTCTTGGCGGACAAGCTTTCAGCTACCTCAAACAAAGATAATGTCTCTCTTATCAATGAATTCTTCTATTATCTTCGAGATCAGATCAAAAAGACTAAAGGTACAGAAATAAAAACATTGGAACAAAGTTCAATATCTATTTTCTGATCAGGAGAAAAGATCAATGATGATAAACTTATCTGATATAGTCTCTACAATCGGATCTTCGGCAGCGGTGAGAATACGCTGATTGACAACCCACTTATCGACAAAACCATCAAGAGCATCATCTCTTGCAACAATGATACCGATGAAGTATGTTACTATAAATTCAGAGAAAGATATAGGGATATCCCAACGTTTGGATATTTATTGGGAACTGATTTTGGTACAAATGGAGCAGAAAATCTCAAACAATTCATTCTCAATCTCCCACCGATTTTCTCCATCAAACAATTCTCTTTTGATAAGATAAAATCGCCGACATTATCCGATGTGACCAATAGCAAATACCAAGGGACAATCACTATAAATGTGTATGGAAGGAGTGCAACCTCTGCTGAAGTCCAGCAGATAGCAGGAGTATTAGGCAATAAATGTTTTGGTGATACCAATCCATTGACGACAGCAGAGGGTATCAATGTTATCCAAAATGCAATTGTGAAGCTTTCAGATGTCAGCAAGATAGATAAGAGTTATGCAGACAATCTCCGAGAACTCAAAGGTATTGTAGATCAGCTTGATAAGGATTATCCCACATTGAGTAATTATAACAAGACTATAAAGCTTTTTGAACTCTATAGAATGCTTTCCGATGCAGGACTCTGTAAATAAATATAGAATTGACTTTTTATATTAAATATTTATAATATAAAAAATAAAACAATTAAAAACATAAAGATTATGGAACCTATTAAAATAATGAAAATAGAAATTATTCCTATGGCTGACTTCAAAGCAGCAAAAAAGAAAGGAATCATAAAAAACAAAAAGAAAGAAATCATAAAAAACAAGAAGAAAGTGCAAATAATCCTTCGTGATATGAAGGAAAAAATTACAGTCCGGATACCCAATAGCAAAAAAGAAAAAATAATTCGTGTAGGAAAGATTGCTTCACCTTATGATGTGATAGTAATCAATGAAATAGAATTTCGAATATTAAGTACATTTACAAGGACATACTATACATCGTAAAAAATTTTTTTTCAAAAAAATAATGGGCTGTATTAGCCCATTTTTCTATTCTCCGAGAACTCAAAGGTATTGTAGATCAGCTTGATAAGGATTATCCCACATTGAGTAATTATAACAAGACTATAAAGCTTTTTGAACTCTATAGAATGCTTTCAGATGCAGGACTCTGTAAATAGAACTAAAAATTAAAAGTGAAAAACTAAAAGTGTTGGATTTCTTTTGATTTTTGATTGGTCAAAAGGTTCTATCGTTTTTCACTTTTCACTATTCATTGTTAGTTAGTTTCCAAGGTTGTGCCAGACATGGTCGATATCTTCATCTTCTTCAAGCATATCGAGCAAGGTGAATAATCTGGTTTTAGCTGCTTCGTCGAGAGTGACGGTATTTTCTGGGATAAATTGGATATCCGCTTCAACGAAATGATAATGAAATTTTTCCAGTCATTTTTGTACAATATCAAAATCTTTTTTGTCAGCATACACAATCGCACTTCCTCATTCTACTTCGAAATCAGAGATAGGGAGTTCCATTGCGCGTTCTTCAAGTTCTTGTGCATTTAACGGATGAACTTTATCTATCGTCTTTCCTTTTTCTTGTACGGTTTCACTGATACCATCAATAACCATTACTCCTTGTTCTTTGAATTGCCAAGCCACAGAACCGATAGCTCAAAGTGTTCCACCATATTTTTGCATGATCTGTTTTACACTAGATGCGCTTCTATTGGTATTAGACGTGAGCGCTTTGATCAATAATGCAACACCTTCTGGTCCATATCCTTCGTAGAAAATCTCTTCAAGATTTCAATTGTCATGATCATTTCAATATCGCTTTTTCTACGACTTCTCTCGGCAAGTTAAATTGCTTCGCTTTGCTGAGAGCGAGCTCGAGCGAGGGATTCATCGTCCAATCAGCTCCTTTTTTTGCAGCGATCTGGATAATCTTTCCTATCTTTGCGTAATCTTGTGATTTTTTTGCATCTCATGATGCTTTTCTTGCTGCAATGCTATGCCGTCTTCACATCTGCCTTAATTTTAAATTTTAAAGGTGAAATTTATAATTTTAAATTATATTACTTGTTCTGTATAACACGCTTTATATCATCAAGCTTATATCATTTTCTCATGAGCTTTTGGATGATATCAAAGCCTTCCACATCCTTGCGTTTGTATGCTTGGATCTCTTTCTTTATCTTAGCGAGGATGCCTTCCTCCATATCATCGCTATACTGATGAAGCATGTCTTTGATGATGTCTTGGGGAACGCCTTTGTGTTGGAGTTTTTTGATGATGTTGATGGCGGGTTTCCCTTTGTTCACTATCTCGCTTCTGATATAGCTTTCAGCGAACATCTTATCGTTCACATAATTTTTTTTCTTCAATTCATCAATAGCTCGATTGATGTCTTTGGTGTCATATCATTTAGTATACAGCTGAATCTTCAACTCTTTTTCAGTCTTTGGATAACGGTAGATATATTTTAATGCATAATCGAAACAACTCGCCATATCAATATATTAAAATAAAACATTTTTGTAGGGAACGGTCGCGACCGTTCCTTACACATAAGGACTTCGCCTTACGCTATTTCTTAAGTGCAAAATTGATAGTGGATTGATCGCTGGTGAAGAGTGCTACGATGTTCCCTTCAGGAGTTTCCGTGGATTCTATGTCAGAAATAAGTGCTTCATGTTTGAAAAAATCTTTGAATTCATTCACGATGCTCGCTAGATTGCTATCGCTAGTGGCGAAAAATAATTTCACTTTATCATCCACATTAAAACTCGCATCCTTTCTCATCTGGTTCAGGAATCTAGAGATTTCACGAGCGACACCTTCTCTCTCGAGTTCTGGCGTCAATTGCAAATCCAATTTAGCGATAATATTCTGATCCATAGCCATATTATCGCCTTCGAGTCCTTGATATGCGATTTCATATTCGCCTGGTTCAAGTGTCCATTCATTACCGGAATCGTCAAAAATGACGACCTTGCCATCACCTCCGTCTTTGATGTTTCCTTGTTTTCCGAACTGGATAATCTTACCCGTATCCTTGCCGAATTTTACAGAAAGCTGGGATCAGAGCGGTTTGAATATCTTAGTAATCTTCAGTGAATCATCGAGTTCTTCGATATGTTTTACATTCACTTCCTCCTTGATGATATCCTCATATTTTTTAAGCAATGCTTGCGTTGAGATAGCCATAGTGTGCTTCTAAAGAACAAATAAATATGCTTGTATATATAGATATATGGACCAAAAAAGCAATCGAAGTTTTTTCTCTGTTGAAAACATTTGCTAAAAAACTAATCTTTTAATCTTCATAATCTTTTAATCTTCATAATCATACTACATGATCATACATATGATTGCCGCGATGGCATCCAACAGAATCGTCGGAAAAGACAATCAGCTTCCCTGGCATTATTCCGCTGATCTGCAACACTTCAAGAAAACTACCACAGGCCAGATCATAGTCATGGGATACAATACTTTTCTTTCACTTGGAAAACCGCTTCCCAATAGGAGAAATATCGTACTTTCACAGGTGCCTTTGGAATGAGTGGAATGGTATGATAGTATTGAAAAGATGAAACACCAACTCGCATCAGAAACAATTGAGCAGATTTTCATCATCGGATGAGCGAGCATTTTTCGCCAATTCCTCCCAGAGACGGATTTTATCCATTTGACGGAAATCAAAAAATCGTACGAATGAGATACGAGCTTCCCTGAATTCGAGAACGAATTTACTGAGGTTTCAAGAGAGGTTAACGATGAAATGGATTTTGTAATGTATAAAAGAAAATCACCGCAACCTATATCAAACAATATCCGTACAGGATCTTGAGAATAACCGTAGGAAGCGGTTCAGAGTATAAAAAATTATTTCAGTTCTAATGCTATATATTATCTTTTTTCTTCTTCTTTGATATTTGTATAGGTGAATTTTATAGGAGCTGTCCTTGTCTCTCCTGTATCATACATCCTGAATAATACCTCAGGATATTTTCGCATAAGCCCGGTTTCTTTGGTGTAGATATGATGATGAAGTCATGTGATATTGTGGTGGCTGTCATCGCTAAATCCGACACGGATTTTCCTTTTTGCCAAAAAGTTTTTTCCATAATTATTTTCAAAAACGCTTTTTATATGCAAAACAAATTGTTCAAAAGCGGCATTTTTTCTGTCTGGCATAGAGTCAGAGAGCTCTTTTCAGATGCCTGCTAAAAACGCTTCATTGGAACAAGGTGCATAAAAATTATTATCCAGATATTCGTTGATAATCATCTCATCATGCGTTTTGTATTGTCAGAGGCGTTCTTTCATGCTATACAAAAAATCTTCGCGTTGATCGTCAGTCAATATTTCCTGGATAATTTTTTTATGTGTAGTTTTTAGCTCTTCGATAGAATGTCCACGAGCTGTAATAATAGCTAGAGGACTGGCATTTTTATTTGCTTCAATAAATTTATTCCAGCTTGGTGCAAATTTATTTTGATCGATAGCAGCAAAAATATCTTCTTCAAATTTTCCTGGCCCTCTAAAATTTATCATGGATTTTTCTATATTGTTATCGACATGCCTATAATGTTTTGTATCGAGTTTGAGTATTTCGTAGTCGTGTTGAGAGACATCTATCGGCTTTCGTTCGCCATTTTCTCATTTTTTTTCCAGTATAATTTTAGTATCCGTGAAGAGGAGATTAGCATCAACATCGAAAGCGTAGGTTTTGAGCATAATAATGATATATACATAAAAAGATTATCTGAGTACTTTCTGCATTTCTTCTTCAAAATTATGTTTGAGGATTTCATATTTGTGTTTGATCTCAGGATTCCAATCAAAGAGGACATTAAGACTCTCAGATGAGATTTTCCTTTCTGATTTTCTGCTTAGTATCTTGTCATACGCAAACTGTTC
>JAHFJL010000023.1 GCA_023245855.1 bacterium | reverse complement strand
ATCACTCAACGATCTCAAAGCAAGAGTTCAGGATATCCTAACAGAAACAAACGCAAAACACAAGACAGAAACAGTGATCTTCGTCTCTCATGCAGAACCCGTCACTATGATGAAAAATATTTTCAAACCATTCGATTATCTGACAAAAAGAGATGATCATTATACACACAACAAAACTACAGAAAAATATAAACCAGAGATACATTATCGAGACAATGCAAGAAATATGGAAATAGATTTGCACAAACCCTACGTCGATAGCTATCGATTTAAAAAATGAAATAAAGAATATCGCAGGATCCCAGAAGTCATGGATTGTCGGTTTGAATCAGGATCCATGCCATTCGGACAAGCAGGATATACTGCCGACCACAGTACGAAACCGCTTGTCTACCCTGCTGATTTCATCATCGAAGGATTGGATCAGACTAGGGGTCGGTTTAGAGGGATGCACGTCTGTGGAAATGCAGTCATGCAAAAAAATTCGTTCAATAACGTCATCATCAATGGTCTCGTCCTCGCAGAAGATGGAAAGAAAATGTCAAAAAAACTGAAGAATTATCCAGATCCAGAATATCTTTTTTCAAAATATGGAACGGATGCCTATAGGTTATATCTCCTCGCTTCACCATGAGTCAAAGCAGAACCCGTAAGATTCAGTGAAAAAGGAGTGGAACAAGTCTACAAAGATTTCACAGCTTCGATCATGAACGCATACAAGTTTTTCGAAACGTATGCAAACGTTGATAAATGGACTACAGACAACACAAATCTCTATTTCATGAGACATGCGAAAGCAACAGGACTAGCTATGAATGATCCACTCACGGACGAGGGCATCCAAGCGATGCAAGAACCGAAATTCATAGAAAGTATTTTAAGAATGAATCCTGATATCATCTATACAAGTCCTGCGACAAGAGCGATACAAACTGCAGAAGAAGTAGCAAAAACGATGAAAAACCTCAGAGACAAAAAAATAAAGATCAAAACTGATGAAAGATTATGGTCAGGAGAAAGCATGGATAATAAAGGGATCTATGATACTCTTCTCAAAAAGGAAAAAGGGAAAACAATCCTGATTATTTCTCACGACATCAATTTCAATGATCTACGAAAACAGCTTTACAACGCAGATACTTCACTCACGAAACTTGAAATAGTCAAACTTCCTACCTATATAACTACGAACGAATTGGATAAACGGATACTTGCCGAACTTCACAACCTCGGACTCCAAGTAGAACAAGAGATGAATAAATATTTTCTCGATACTAGTGCAAAACTTGTATTGTGATTTATAGAGAAACTCAAGAACCGATTTATCAGAAGATCCAGAAGAAGATTCCGGGCATCAGGAATGGACAACGACAAACATGCAGCATTCAATACATTATTTGAAGTACTGCAAAGCTATATGCATATCTGTGCACCGTTCGCACCATTTGTAAGCGAACACATCTATTTGGAATTGCAAAAATTCATCAAACAAGAAAAATACGAAGGCAGTTCTCTGCATCTCAATCATCTTCCCGTCTATTCAGAAAAATATATAGACAAAACCTTGCTTGAAGAGACAGAAATCGTGAGAAGAATAATCTCACTCGGGCTCTTCATTAGATCAAAAAACAAAATAGCAGTCAAACAACCACTCAGCAGTATGAAAATAAAATTGTAATATGGATCTATTCTCAAGTTCAGGAATTCCTTTCTTTTTCTGTCCTCCTTCGTGAAGGAGGGGTGGTTCGCTTAGGTAGACCGGAGGATTTTTTTTCTTTTTTTAGTTCAAATCCCTCTGTCCGTAGTTTATCCCGTATTTAACGGGAGACTTCTCCTTTATCCACAAAAATGGGCTTTCTAAGAAGGAAAAAAAATAGTAACTTCCCGAAGTTAAGTAAATAATTTGTAATATTTGCATTTTTTGTATTTTTTGAGTATACTATAACGTATAGTGTTTTTATTTAAAGAACATTGCATATGAAACAAGCTTGAAACAGTACAGAAAGTAGAGAATCAAACTCTTCTCAGCAACAGCAACATCAATATACTAATCCATTATTTCAAACACTTACCATTGACGATTTAGATGAGAAGAATTTTCCTGTATTTAAAAAAAAATTACAAAAAATTCTTTTGGATATCAATACTTCTATGCAAAAATTACTCGAACAATTCAGCGAAGATCTTGTCGATGATAATGAAAAACGCAAAAAAGCATTGGAGTATATTATAAGATATTGTAAAAAACTAAAAGATTATTGTTATTTTTTTTCAAAAAACAGATGAAAAGCATCACTTTCTTATGAATATCTTTGAACCATAGCACATAACTTAAAAACAGCTGGTCATAACATAGATACACTTTTATCACTAGGTTGTAATAAAGATCAACAAAGAAAAAAAGAGTTATTTGAAACAACAAAAAAAATAATAGAAGGATATATCAACAAAAGCACATCTCAAATAAAGACAATATCTCATCTAAAATTTAAGGATAAATCCTTTTATGAAATAACACAATTTTTTCCAGCATTGATAACAGAAGACATTATAGAACCACAAATATTTACCATAGAAGAAAAAAACATAAAAATAACAAACAGTTTATCAAAAAATTATAGTATAGAAAGTAACAAAGAAATTTTTAATATTGTCATGGACAATCTATTAACCAATGCAATCAAATTTACTCCAAAATGAGGGACGATAAAAATAGGGATAGAGGACAACAATTATTATTCTACGACTTTTTTTATTAAAAATTCCTGAGTTTGAATTACACCAGGAATAGATGTTTTTACTTCAGGATATACTAGTCCATGACTTGAAGGCCAACAATGAACATGAATCGGACTTGCACAATCCAAAGCATTTCTTAATGCAACATTCTGAGATATATCACATAAGGATGCTCCTGAATGAGGAACAATATTTAGTTTCACTCTTCCAAAAAAATAGTCTAAATAACAATAATCAACCGACGACACAATAAAAATAACATTGACACTGCAACATAAATTCTTATCTTTGAAAAAGATCATTTATATCTTTAATAAAAAAAAGATGTCAGCTAAAAAACCTATTAAAAAGATTCCAGCTAAAGCTCCAGCAAAAACAACAGCTACCAAAAGCTCTGTAGAACTCAAAGCAAAAGCTTTCGCGCAAAATTTTGAAAAAGAAGCAAAAGTATTGAAGAACGAAAGCAAAGAATTTAGCAGCAAAATCGGAGCTCGACGAGAAGTAGCTTCTACAGAAGAGAAAATGTTCACTATCATTGGAATCATCCTTTTGATTGTAGGAATCTACTACATGAGACAATTTATTGGTGGAATGTTATTGATTGTTATTGGTATCCTTTTTGTTACAGGATTCTTCCTCAAAAGAAAAAAATAATATTTTTCAATTATGTAAAATAAGACTCTAGAGAAATCTGGAGTTTTTTTTTAATAAAATATTTATTTGTTTTAGGATTCGAACCATCGAGCCATCAATCCACCAACATATACTGTAGTCCGATCGTGACATCCCGAATATCCGTTTGTCGTTAGACAGGAGAGAGGGATAATGAACTGTATGTGATATAAGATATTCATGATACTGCGCTGATGGCGAGAAAAAAAAGCTCTTTTTGGTGACTTTTCCGAGCAGGAAAAAGTCACCCCAGCGGAGCGTTAGAAATATATATATTAAACAATTTTATTAGTATTTTACTTGATAATCCAGTTCTTTTGTATAAAAAAAACACAAATAAGATTTATTATGTATACACAGAAAAAATGGCAAAACTCACTCCACGCAGCAAAGATTACAGTCAACGATACAATGAAATCGTTCAAGAAGCGGGACTCGCAGAAAGTTCAGCAGTAAGATGATGTATGGTGATCAAACCCTACGGATTTGCCATTCGAGAAAATATGAGAGATATCCTAGACAAGATGTTCAAAAATACAGGACATGTGAACGCATATTTTCCGCTTCTTATCCCAAAATCTTTCCTCAATAAAGAAGCTCAGCACGTAGAACATTTTGCAAAAGAATGTGCGATTGTGACGCATTATAGACTAAAAAATTCATCTGATTGAAAAGGCATAATCGTAGATCCCGAAGCTAAACTCGATGAAGAATTGATTATCCGTCCCACGTCAGAAACCATTATTTGGAATAGTTATAAGAGTTGGATCCATTCCTATCGCGATCTTCCCTTGCTTATCAATCAACGGGCTAATGTGTTGAGACGAGAGATGAGGACAAGAATGTTTTTGAGGACTTCGGAATTTCTCCGACAAGAAGGGCATACCGCTCATGCAAGCGCTGAAGAAGCGGACACAGAAGCAAGAAAGATGCTTGATGTATACAATGATTTTGCAACCAATTTCATGGCTATCTCACCGGTACTCGGACCGAAACCAGAACACGACAAATTCGCAGGTGCACTTACTACCTATGCGGTAGAGCCTATGATGCAAGATGGTAAAGCGTTGCAAGCAGGGACCAGCCACAACCTAGGCCAGAATTTTGCGAAAGCTTTTGATGTAAAATTCACCAACGATAAAAACGAATTAGAATTCGTTTATGCTACCTCTCGAGGAGTATCGACAAGATTGATCGGAGGAATGATCATGGCTCACTCTGATGACGCAGGATTAGTCATGCCACCAGCACTTGCGCCACTTCATGTAGTGATCGTCCCTATCTTCAAGACACCAGAAGAATTACAACTGATCAAAGAATATATCCAACCCCTGATCGAAAGATTCGAGGTTACAAAACTCGATTTCCATTCCAAATATTTCAAAGATCTGATACCTTTAAAATGGAAAATAGATGAAGACGCCCATAGATCAGCAGGCCGAAAATTCAACGAATACGAACTCAAAGGCGTACCTATCAGGATCACAGTCGGAGCTAGAGATATTGCAAGCGGGATGGTAGAAGTATTCAAAAGGGAATCATCAGAAAAATCAGCGATAAAGATAGAAGAGGTTGATCTTCATATCGATCAATATCTGTACAAAGCGCAAAATAATCTCTTCAAAAAGAACAAGGAATTTAGGGAGACTCACACCTTCACAGTAGATACCTACGAACAATTCAAAGAAAAGATAGAGCAAGGATTCGTACTTGCACATCGAGACGGCACAGCTGAAACTGCAGACAAGATCAAAGATGAAACCGCAGCAACAGTCCGTTCACTAGTTTTCGATCAGCCCGATGAAGCTGGAAAATGTATCTATACCGGCAAATCAAGTACAAAAAGAGTCTTGTTTGCAAGAAGCTACTAGAAAGCAAGAGTAGACAACTACCCAATTTTGGTGTATTTTACGAAATTGAGTGTCGCACAGAAGCTAGTTAGATGACATATGATTTTGTCTCTTATCTTGAAAATCAAAGTTTGGGAATACGGTGGACGATTTTTGGGAGAGGCTTATAAAATTTTTAGTTATTAGTATAATTTTATAAATGGAAATAATTAAAGCAAATTTACCAACAAAATATTGAAATGCCATAATTTATTGATTTTTAGAAAATCAAAAAGAACATTGCTGTTTGGTTTTTTGAGATATTCAAAATAAAGAAAATATTTTGTGTAGAGTACATTCTTCGTGTTTAACATGAGATGTATTTCACTCTTTAAAATGTGATTGCTGAGAACAACTTGATTATTCTTTAAAAGAAATTAGCAAATTTTGATGAATTTTAATTTATTTAAGCCAAGAATGAAGAGATATTGGTTTGTTTAAAAAAATAGAAGCTTATTCGTTACAAGATAAATGATTGGATACTATTGAGGCAAATGAGGAACTAAAATTACCAATAGATTGAAGAAATTATAAAATCGTAAAAGAAGTCTTAGAGAGTTTGAATATAAGATCAATACAGCTCATGACTAACAATCCAGATAAAATAAAACAATTGAAAGAATGTTGAATCAAAATAAATTGAATAATGCCTGTCAAAATAGATTCTAACAATCACAATGAAAAATATCTCAATACAAAAAAGGGGAAAATGCAACATTATCTTTAAAAATTTTAATGCAATGAAAAAATTAGAAAAAAAAGAATTAATAGAAATGAAGGAAATTACTGATGAAGAAGCTAAGATAGCAGAAGCTTTATCTTGATTTTCTGAAAATATAGAATTTCCTTTGTTAGATGTTTGAAGCTGAGTTGGAAAAATTAGTTTGAAAGCATTCCCAAACGAGAAAGTAGTGCATTTAGATAGACTAGATTTTTCTAAAGAACAATTAGAATTGTCATCATGACATTCAAGAATTATTGATGATTTCTTTGATTTTAATGTTAAAAATTGAGTAATTAAAACTGTATTGTTTTGTCATAGTTTACAATATCTAGACGATCAATGAATCGAGAGAGTAATTGAAAAAGTAAAAAATATTTGACCCAAATATGTAATTTTGGTAATCAATAAAAATAATGGAGTACTTGGTAAAGCATTGAAAATTTTCAAAAAAAACAATTGGCATGAAAATTGAGAAAAATACTTTGATTCATTTCCTTGACCAAAATTTTCATTGATCGAAAAAAAAGAAGTAACTGGAAATTTTTATGGAAAAAATTTCACGGAGGTATGTCATATTATTTCAAGATTACTTTTAGACACGGTTATTTCTGAAACACAAGAACAAGAGTTGATAAAATTTTTAACAAAGAGTTGAATAAAAAATAATTTTTCGGTAGATCAACATATTTTTCTTTATAAAAGTAATATTTTCAAAAATGAATAAAATTCTAATTTGAATGATTCATCTAGGGAGAATAAGATGAATTAATGAATGAGATATAAAAAATGTATTAGAAAATGCCAAAAAAGATTTACAAAATCTGGAGTTTGCATGATTTAAATATGCTTGTATCATAAATGAAAATGATATTCCATATACAATAAAAATAACTCCTGATGAAAAGAGTAATTTTTTGTTGATTGCGAAAGAATTATCAAAAATATCTAAAATGAAACTATGAGTTTGTATACTTTACAACGATTGGAAAGCAACTTTAGAAATAGCCAAAGAAATTGATGCAAATTTCGTTAGAATAGATACATTTGTTGACCTAGTAAAATCCGATGCTTGAGTTATAAAACCAGAAGCAGAGAAAATAATTGAATACAAGAGAGAACTTTGATTAAAAGATTTAAATATTTTTACTGATATTCAGCCGAAATATAAAGAAATGCTAGAAAATAAAACACTTCTAGAATCGTGAGAACAAGCGATTGGAAATTGATCGGATTGAATAATTATTACAGGAACAAAGTCTTGAGATTCCGTTAGTTTAGAAGATCTCAAACTATTAAGAAAGTGTTTGAAATCAAAAATATTATTATGAAGTTGAACATCAAAAGAAAATATAAAAAATTATTGGGAATATATTGATTGAGCGTTTATTTGAACATCACTAAAAAATTGAGATGGGATAGACAAAGAAAAAGCAAAAACATTTATCGATTATTGTAACCAGCTTTGAAAAGAGTCACCTCTCCCAAAAATTGTATAAAATGGATGTTTGGAATACAATAAACGAGAGAAAAAATCATACGCAAGGGCTAAAGCCTCATCTAACAGACACTATCCGACATCCTCCGCTATCGCTACGGACGATCAGATCAGTGGCGAACGTTGTCTGTCATTTTACTACTAACGAAAGAAAATAAGAGGAAATTTTTCTTTAATTTAGTTCCCGTCAAAAACAGACAAGTAGATTTTTTTTAAAAGAAAATTTGCATATTTTCAAGGTCCGATTATAATTAAATATTTATATTATATCTAAGATATGGACTGATTGAATACAGACATTTATGATAAAAAAAATAAGAAAATTGAATTTAACAATAATTTTGACATTAAAGAAAAAAACACATGACCTTCTGAAGAAAGACTAAACCAAACTCTGAACAATTTTAAAGAAAAAAATATTCAGAAGAAGAATGAGATGAATCAAATTAAAAATTTAAAATCTCAATTGAATTGACTATCTCTACAAGAAGAATTTATCAGTTTACAACCATATATCTTCGACCAAGATCCAAAAAAATGATGGAGAAAAATTTCAGAAGCACCCGATAATATAAAAAAATTTCTAATAACAGATGGAGAATATACAGAATGATTTGAACAAGCGATTTTCATCATGGAATACTATTTAAAACACCATACATTCAATAATGAAACATCAGATATTATATATAATTATAATATAAGATTTCATATTTGACAACAATATGCCATGATATGAGAATACGATAAAGCATTAATTTGGTTTAATGGAATAAAAGATGATTGATGTACAAACTTCTGAAAAGAATATCTTGATGCTACTATAGCATTTTTACAAAAAGATACAGCCAAGTTAAAAAACATATATGAACAAGACGGTATTGATGTGATAAATAGAAGATTTATAGAATACCTCTATAAGTATAGTGACATGAAATATAGTGAGGCATATAGTGGATGAATGTCTTTAAACGATATGTATAAATATATAAGTGCAAATATGAAAAAATAAAAAAAAATAGATACTTTAACTTTAATTTAATTTAATTTAGAAAAGCCCTTCCATATAGCGATTAAGGGTTTAATTACGGACTACGAACCTACAACAGCAGATACGTACGTCACACACCTACGAACCTTATCTGTCATTTTACTACTAACGAAAAAAATAAGAGGAACTTTTTCTTTAATTTAGTTCCCGTCAAAAACAGACAAGTAGATTTTTTTAGAAACAATATTTTGAAGGACTTGACTTTTAAAATAATTTAATTAAAAAATAAAAAATATAATTATGCAAAAGAAAAATCCAACCATTGCAGAATTGCAAAAACTTATCAAAGACAAGGATGAAGAGTTTGCAAAGCTTAAAAGAAAATCTCTCATCAAAGATGCTAAAATTGAAGCGATGCAAAATGCACATGATGCAGAAAAGAAGAAATTAGAAGGTACCATCATGATCTTAAGAAGGCATTTAGAACAACAACTGAAAACGCCTATTACTCTTTTTGAGGGTCTTTCGGAAACTGATAGTTACGTACAAGAACTTTTAAGATGAGAAGAAAAAAAATCATACAGTAAAAAGAATAATTACGCTCACTGGTTTCAGCTGAGCGTTTTTTTATTAGAACAATTTTCCTTGATTTAGAAATAAAAAAAAATCTCATGCTGCAATACATGAGATTATCACTGATGAATTCACCAGCTCATTAACACCCTTGCAAAACAAGAAGGTTAACTAAAGGGCTCTACTTATATCTACAGAATTGCTGTAGATTCAAAGCATGCCATTCCCTTGCGGGCTGCAAAGTCTCTTAGGCCTTGATCTTTTATCAAAATAACGCAGTTCTCAGGGCGTCACGCCCGGTAAAAACATCTCTTTTTGCGCAAGAGAAACGGGTTTAAATACTCCCATCACATTTTCATGACGATTTGAATATAATTATTTATAAAAAAATGTCAAGTAAGGTTTTAAAAATTAAGTCGCATAATTAAAAAAATATGTGATTAAAATAGAAAAAATAGATTGATATAGGGGTTCGAGCCATCAATCTATCAACATACACTGTAGTCCGATCATGACATCCCGAATATCCGTTTGTCGTAAGACAGGAGAGAGGGATAATGAACTGTACATGATATAAAATGTTCGTGATACTGCTCTGATGGCGAGAGAAATGCCTTTTTGCTTTCTTTTGTGGCCAGACAAAAGAAAGTCCAAGCGAAGCGTTTTAAAAAAAATAAGGAGAAAATAATACAAATAGCATAATTTCTTGGAAAATAACTACCCATAAAGTTTAATTAACCCAAATTATTTTTTATTAGTACTTGTGATACCCACCGTCAAATCCTTGGATTCAACAAAGATATGTACGGTATGTACTTTAAGATGCTCCTTGATTTTAGCTTCGATATCTTTGATAATGGATTCTAATTTTTCGTTTTTGATACCATCTTCAAAATTGATATCTACCGCGACAAGGATGCTATCTTCTCCAAGGAACATAGAAAAAAAATTCCCTATTTTCTCTACTCCATCCACATCTAAGATATCATGCTTGATATGTCTCAATTCAATCACACTAAGTCATTCTCAGATAAGTAATTTTCTGGATTCATTCATCGTAAAGAAGGCTACAAAACCTAGCAAGACACCTATCATCAACGAACCTATCGCATCAAAGACACCATTGCCCGTGATCCAAGTAATCGTTGTAAAGATGATGGTAAAGAAAAGACTTAATAACGCTGCTGTGTCTTCCATAGCGACCGTCAAAAGACTAGCTCTTTTGGTATGGATAAGATTTGTAAAAAAACTACCGACAGTATTGTTTTTAAGTTTCAATGCTTTGACCGCTTTCAATCGGCAGAATCATTCGATAAGTATCGAAGCGAACAATACAAGATACGCATATCCAAAATGGGTTACCGGCTGAGTATCAGCAAAGAGTTTGTGGAATCATTCATAGAACGCGAAAATGGATCCAAGCAAAAAGATACTGCTTCCTACAATAAAGGACCAGAAAAAAAGTTCTTTCCCATGTCAGAAAGGATGAGAGATATCTGCCTTTTTTCTGCTTCTTCTCAGTCACACGAAAATCAATATCTGATTCATAGTATCAGCAAAACTATGGATTGCTTCGGCAAGCATTGAAGCGCTATTCGTAATAAGCGCAACAATAGTTTTCAGGATAGCGACTCATAAATTTCATAGAAACGCATATAAGGTTACACGGAAACTATCACTTCAAGATTTCATTTTTCAAGATATACAATACAATATAAAATATTATTTAGTAATCAACTTAGCTACGACCATAATCCTCTTTTTATCAGTCCCCAAAGGATAACATCACATCAGCGTGATATAGCTTCCTCCTGCATTTTGATACGTCATATATTGTGCATTCACCTGTTTGGGAGAGATGATGAAGAGATCGATGACTTTATATTCATACAAATGTCATTCCCAAAGGATTTGAATCAATGTACTATCTTTAAGCTTAGGGATATCTTTGAAAATAGTTCCGTAAGGATTGGATTTCCATACTTCATAACTTGTATGTCCAAAGAGCAAAGTATTACCTTCCTGTCCAGGTGCTGGAGTCGTAGGATATTTCACTACTCATTCATTGAGTTCCTTATCGAAATCAGCTTTAGCGAAATCCATAGCATTTTTGTTTTCTGAAGTGATGATAGGCACATCAAGTCAGATAGAAGGCACAAGAATCCTATTGACTGGAGCAACGGTATTGAAAGCGAAATTATAATCACTGAGACGCGATTGGAGCATCTCTTCTGTCGAAGGAGCAAGGGCATTCGCATCAGCATCCTTTTGATAGGTTTTGACGAGCGCATCAACGGCAACGCTATTCTTTTCAGCAGTATCGACCACCGAAGCGATGCTATTATCTTGAGAGGTTGTTGAGGTACTGATAGGCGCTATTGGCTGGATCTCCTGCTCAAACAATCCGCGGAAATTAGAAGCGAATAAGTTAAGGTTAGTAAAAACCAAGGTACCGACAAAAATGGCTACAAAGAAAAAAGCGAAAGTTCTGATTTCCTTCCAGAATGATCTCCTGGGTGGCTGTTGAATATAATGTTCATGCACTCAATACATATCGACGACAATTTTAAATAGTAAATTCGGTATCTCTACTATTATATCCAGAATATTCGAAAAACCAAGAAAGCACCCTATTAGCACCCCAAAACGGTTGACAAAACAAATAAATAATATACAAATTTTCTTGAGCAATTACCAAATCAACATGGAATATAGGTAGAAAAGATATTTGTCCTCCTTTGTGAAGGAGGGGAACCACGGAGTGGTGGAGGATTTAAATTTATATGTCGTATTCTCACCGTAGCAGAGATATTTCTCCTTTATCCACAAAGATAGGCTTTTCAAAAAGGCAAAAATAGTCAGCAAAAAATATTCCTCTGGAGTAAAATAGAATATCTTGAAAAGAATCTGAATTCCTATATGCTTACATACGCATTTATTCATATAATAGCATAAACTGCTCAATCTTATAGCCATCTCCTACAAAAATATAGGCCCCTTTCAGGACAAACTCCTGAGCGTTTTTTTCAATAGCGGGAAAATGCTTATCAAAGCCCCCATCGGATCAGGAAAAAGTTTCCTTTTTTTTGACGGCCCTATCTACGGACTTTACAAATACAGCTCTAGAAATATATTAAATAGCAAATCCAAAGACGGATACATCAAACTCATAGTTGAAGTGAACAATACGTTGTACTTCATCTCAAGACAGATAAAAAAAGGGAAATCAAAAGATTCCTGTGAATCCAAACTCTTTATCTTGGAAGGGACATTGCCTGATTTCAGCGAATACAAACCATTAGAAAACGATATCGATATCGAGAAAATTCTCAAGGAACATCCAGGCCTCAAGCGAGACGAAGTCACCTTCAAAAACGAAACCGACCTTCAACAGAATCTGCAGACATTCTTGCCTCCGAGGGAAGTGATCATGAATACCATATTTTTGATGCAGGATTCAGACAATATTTTCGAGCTCACACCGGTAGAAAGACTGACTATTTTGAAAAACGTCTTCAATCTTCTCGGTATCGATGAAGCTAAAGATATTTTGGCGGATAAAAAAAGAGAAATTCGATACAAGATAAAATCTAAGACTGACATTTCTTCTTACGATCAGAAACTCAAAAACAAAGTCCAAAACTACCTTTCCACATTCAACACCACCAAAGTACTTCTTGAAAATAAGATAGATACCACTTCCTATCAACCATTTTTCGATGAACGGACCATGATAGAAGAGAAAGTGAATATCACTGATTTTTCACTCACAGATTTTCCTGTTGAACGAGAAGAAAAATTACAGACCTATGTCGAACAGGAAAAATCACAAATACAAAAATTTGCACATCAGTTAGAAAGCATCCAAGAACAGATCAGACAAGAACAAGGCAAGATCAAAGAACAGCAATCAATTGAAACTGAGCTCAACAAGAGCATTCAAGAGCTAGAAAAAAAGATACAAAGCATCGATGAAAAAAAAATCGATACCCTAAAAAAACAGAAACAGACATTGCTGGATGAGCAAAAAAAATACGAAGACCAACTTCAAAAAAAAGAGATCCGAGCATTCATCAGCAAGCAATGAAGCGGACATATCAGCAAGGAATCAGACATCACGATAGCAAGCATCTATATAGAAATCCAGCAGATCATCAGCAAAGGGAAGACCATTAGTGAAAGCATCAAACATATCCAAGCACAGATAAAAAACGAAGAATTGCAATCAAAAAACGAAGCAGATAAAATAAAAACCCAGACCCAACATCTCGAAGAAAAAATCCAAGTCCAAGAAGATCAGTTAAAAAAGATTGTGAAGACATTGGATGAATTAGAAAAAAATATCGATACGCAAGCCACGTTCGCCTGCGAGAAAATCAAGGATCAATGTCCATTCATCAAAGTCATCAACAAAAAAACATTTGATCAACTTGATCAACAAAAATCAACATTCATCGAGCAGCAAGTCCAGATAACAACAATACTGGAAAAATTAACTGCAGAACGGAAAGCATTGAATGCCATCACATCGACACAAGATACCAAGAAAATCGAAGCACTTGAAAAAGAGCAGAAAAAAGCGGAAAAAACAATCGAAAGCATAAAAACATTTTTGAGTGATATCCAATACAAACAGATAGAGATTTTTTACAACGAATATCTAGCAAAGGAGAAAGAGTCCAAACAATTGGATCAGCAGATCAGCACGATGGAACAAGAGAGCAAAAAAATAGAAGAACGGAAACTCCAGCTCCAAAAAGCGATTATCCAAAAAGAATCACTCGAGAAACAGATAATTGAAAGAATAAAAGACATCGCAGACAAAGAGCAGCAACGAAAAATTTTAGAGGAAGAAAAAGAGAAAGCCAACCCCACCACTACCCTGCAGATAGAGAAAAATGCGCTTGCTATGAAGCAGATCTCTCATGATATGGAAATGCTAGTAAACGAATTCAAAGAGCACAAACTCGAAAGACAAAAACTTGAAGAGCAAGAAACGATACTTGGAAACTTATATAATATTTTTTCTAAGGAACTGCTTTTACTAGTTCTGCAGGACCATCTCCCAATACTCAATGACATCATCAACAATTATTTAGCACAGATAGTGGATTATCAGATCAGTCTGCAACTCAACAAAAGCGATTCAGAAAAACTCGAACTTGAAGCAAAAATCATTGATCAGAAAGGAGAAAGAGACACCAAGAGTTTGAGTGGAGGACAAAGAATCATCCTGAAGCTCATCCGAACTTTGGCTATCTCTTCATATATCAACTCCCCTATCCTATTTTTAGATGAGACCATCAACAATCTCGATGCAGATACCGTAGGCAAGGTAGCAGATATGCTGGAAGATTTCGTCAAGCAGAAAGACATCAAGCTCTATACCATCACACACAGCCAGCAAATCCAACAGATGGATATCCGAGATGAGATCATAGAAATAGATCAAGTATAAAATAATACAATAAAAATAATTAAAACATTTATGTGATTAACATAGAGTAAACTATTAGAGTAAACTATTAGATTAATCTAGAATTCGAGCCATCAATCCAACAGCATACAGAGTAGTCCGATCGTGACATCCCGAATATCCGTTTGTCGTAAGACAGGATAAAGGGATAATGAGTTGTACGTGATATAAAATATCCATGATACTGCGCTGATGGCGAAAAAAAGGCCTTTTTGCTCTTGTCCTTTGCGAAGTCAAAGGGTTCTTTTGTGGCCAAACAAAAGAAAGTCCAAGCGAAGCGTTAAAATAAAATAGAGAGAAAATAATTCTAATAGCACAATTTCTTGAAAAATAACTACAAGAAAACTTTAATTATACCTAAAAAAATATATGCTATAACAAAAAAAATCCGGGACAATACGCCCGGATTATACAGCAATTAATTTGTACTTACACGATTTTCATGGCATGGGATGATTCTTTTGTGATAGGAAGCCATCTCTTTATTAAAGCGGTAATTTGAACTATACGATAATCAGTAAGTTCAATAAGACAGCTATTCAGCTCATCTATCTGAGCTTGGTTGGATGCATGTATTACAACAATATTGGAAACACCAATAAGAGTATATGCATATACCATTTTCCAAGCGATACGTTCATCATAGGATTTACGTTCATCAAGAGAGAGAGAGGTATTCTCGATTTTTGATTGAGCAAAGCTGCCAAGCATTACTACTACCATTTTTGCTTCCGTAGAAGACGCAGTTTTTATGTATACGTTCATAGATATAAGATTTTTGTTTCGTTTATTATAAATATTTAAAGTATAAAGTCAACATGAAGAAATAAATAAAAAATATGAATAATAGAAATATATCTGAGTTTGCAATCAGAGGATAATTTTTTAATATGATATATAAGCAAATACCTTCAAAAAAACATTTTTATAGACCCATAAAAATATGAAGCACAAAAATATCATACTTTTTATCAGTATTACCTTCCTTCGAAGCATAGTCCTTTCTATGCTCAAATTTTTTCTCCGATCATATCTCAAAAACGTCAATATCACTTTGGAAGAAATAGCAGGATATCTGAGTCTTTGATGAATGGTTGCCTACCTGGTAGGATCAGCATTTGCATATGCATTTCCAAAAAAAAACATCATAATTTTTGCCTGACTTGCAACGATGTTCTGTCTAGCGATAGGAAATGCGCTTGGGTATTATCCATTTCGAGTATTTGTATTGCTCATCAGCAGCATTGGATTTATGTATAGCCTGCGACTGATCATGAAATCAGTCATTCTGAGTATAGAGATCCAAAAATCAACCTACGTAGAGACCAAAATAAACGGTATTATCAATATTGCAATCCTCTCAGGAATATTGATCTGAAGTTACATGGGA
>JAHFJL010000060.1 GCA_023245855.1 bacterium | reverse complement strand
CCCTTGTTCCTTGTTCCTCTTGAATTTTTTCAAGAACCTCTTCAGGCGATTTGTTTCTTCGAACCGAATAATTCCCGTAGATTCAAGGAGTTACCTTTGTTTTCGTTTGCTGGTTACGGATGGATTCCAGCTCTTCCGGTGTCATCCAGCAGGGATATGCCAATCATTGTTCGATAAGATATTTTGCAAATACATTGTAGATATTTTTTCTCTCTGATTGTTTGTAGGGTCAATAATTTCCCACGTCTGAATTATGTTCTCAAACCGGACCTTCATCTATCTGGATGTCGAATGTTTTCATATTGTTCACAATCAGATCAACCGTTCATTCGATTTCCCTTTTCTGATCTGTATCCTCTATCCTCAGAAAAAATGTTCATCAATTCTGTTTTGCATATTTTCGTGAAACGAAAGCAGCGTAGATTCCGCCGATATGCAAAAACCCGGTCGGGCTTGGTGCAAAACGCGAACAGATAGGATTGGCTCTCGGTGGATATTTTTTTTCTAAATTCTGGATCGTCTCTTTCACATCAGGGAAAATAATGTCTGCTATTTCTTTTCGGGTAGTCATATCTACTGAAATTTACAATTTAAAATTTGAAATTTATACTACAAAATCAAACATACTGATAATATCTTGAAGTTCAAGAAAATTCAGCTATATATATTAGCAGTTTTTATCATTTATACAAAAACAGAATGAGCAAACAAACTATTAACTGACTCTTCCTTTTGGGTGCAGCTTTGATCTTTTCAATCACAACCTTTTTCGTAGGTAATTCCATCGTCCAATCCAACAAAAACAATCAACAAACAGCGCAAGGGATCACCAATACTATCTCCGTCATGGGAGAATGAAAAGATTACGTCAGCCCTGATATGCTCGTTATCAATACCTCGATTTCTGAGCTTGCAGCAACCACTGATGCAGCACAAAAACAAGCTAATGATAAAGTGAATAAGCTTAAAGCTATCCTCAAAGATGCGAATATTGCAGACAAAGATATTACTACTACAAATGTAAACGTCTATCCTGAATACGATCGAAGCAACGCTAGCGGCAGAAAATTGCTCTGATACAGAGCGCAGCAAAGCATCAGCATCAAAGTCAGCGGAGATAATTTCTCAACAAGATGAGCGGCTGTCGTAGACCAGATTTCTAGGATCGGTGGCGTAAATGTTGACAACACCTCATTTGATCTCAAAGACAAAAATGCGGCTATGCAATGAGCTCGCGATAAAGCGTTCGCTGATGCTAAAGCAAAAGCTCAACAGCTAGCACAAGCGGGTGGTGTTACTCTTGGGAAACCCGTAATGATCACTGATAACAATATCTCTTATACGCCAGGTCCTATCTATTATGCGAAAGCAGAGATGGTATGAGCGACAGCAGATGCTGCTACTCCACCAGCTAATTCGTTTTCACCTGGAGAAACTGAAGTAACTATTAATGTAAATGTAGTGTATGAAATAAAGTAATAATTTAAAACAAAATACAGAGAAGGACGCAAAAAGCGTCTTTTTTTATATTATCATTTTCTATCGCCTCGCCGGCTGGGCCTTACTTTTTTCCTTCCAGGTGAAAAAAGTAAGCAAAAAAACCCTCGTCGATTGTGGACTGTGAATTTATTTATATTCCCTTCCACTATGGACTGATTCCTAAGCGTTATACAATCGACTTTAAAAAAAATCAGACACCAAAGATTTCAATGGTAGAGATAATTCACGAATTATCTCCTTAAATAAAAAGACACGATGAATCGTGTCTCTACGGGATTATTTTGCATTCCTTTTTTATCGTATCTACTCTCAAGGGACATCAAGACCTTAACAGGGCGGAAATAAAGAAAATTTTTTATTTTCAATATAGCCCCCTGTTAAGGGGGATAAAGGGGGTTTGTTTGTTTTTATTTTGCGTTTCTTTTTTGTCGGATCAATGCGACAATTCCCAGCAAGAAAAATCAGATGAAGAATCGTTGGCTGACAGAAAACAATCCATGGAATTCTAATTGAGAATCAGCTCTCAGATATTCCAGACAAAACCTAATGAAACTATATCCTATCAAAAAAACTGCGACTATCTTACCGGGTTGCGGTTTTTTTGTTTTGACTCGATGACGGATAATCGAGAGGGTTACGATCAACAAGACGAACCCTTCAAAAAATATTGAAAGAAAGTTGGTATTCACTCTGAGCTGGGTATCCACCTGTGGATATACATGGAAGATTTGGAGATCGTTGAGTATCGAAAATAACGGATATCACAGACGCGGCAACCGATTGGATACCACGATACCGTACAATTCTTGATTGAGAAAGTTGCCTATCCTGCCGAGCATGATGCCGAAAGGCATTATCGCAAGTACTAAATCGAATAGGAGCACTATCTCTTTGAAAGAGAATCTCTTTTTTCGTGCAAACAAGGTAAGCGATAGAGCTACCCCGATCATCCCTCAAACAAATGACATACCTCATTTCCACACCTGGATGATTTCCATCGGATGCTGAAGATAATATTGGAAATCGTAGATAAAAACTTGACCAAGCCTTCATCAGATCAGCACTCAAAAAAATATGCAAAGAATGAGGTCATCCGTATTCTTCTCGAGAAAAGTCTGTAAACGAGGAAAAGATGATCAGAAAATATTCTTTTTTGCTATTCGGTTTAAAAAAATATATCAGACCAAAAACCCGATAAGATAACATATCCCGTACCGATAGATATTGATTGGACCTATTGAAAATGCGATCATAGCTGTTGAATACAAATTAAATGGCTTTTTTATACTCAAGAAACAGCATAAATCAAGGCATTGAAAATCGCATGAAAATAACTATATTCTCATCCAAACCAAAAACAAAAAATCCTATGATAACAACTCTACTCAGTATTTTCGGTGTGTGTATTATTTTATCACTCACCCTATCAGTATTTGCATTTGGAATTACCGAAAAGGAATATCTTTGTATTATAAAAAATGAATATCTTGTACACAGAGCTCTGATCATTATTTTCTTGCTTACTGGTATTTCTTGGTCATTGGTCGTTGGATGTGCAACGCATACCCTCTTCCATAAAGTTGCTGATCTCATACGAATGATCTGATACACAAAAAAATCCTGCAGTTTCTCTGCGGGATTTTTATTTATTATTTAAACTGCAGCTTTGGCTTTAGCCATTTTTTTATATTCTTCTATCAATCCGGCTTGGACTTTTGATTGCATGAGATCGGTAGGGATACCTGCATTAGGATTGAAACAGAACGCTACTTTCATCCTACATACTTTCTGATCAAAACTATCGATAAGCACTTGCGTATATTGTTTGTAGAGTACAAAATCGTATGAATTTGTCTTTGCCAACGTCAGATCAATAACCTTTTCTATATCGAGATTGATATCTATATTTATATCTATTTCTAGCTTGAGTACCTCTTCTAAGCTATAGGTCTTAACAAGCGATGATACGAATTTTGAATTTGGGATGACGATCCTCTTGAAATCGAACGCTCTGAGAATCGTGTCTTTCATATTGATCTCCTCTATCTTTCCGAGATATTCTTGCTTCCCGATCTTAACGTTGACTATACTTCCTGGTTGATATTCTTTGGTGGTATAGATCATGATACCTGAGATCAGATTCGTCAAGGTCGTCCTAAACGCGAATCCTACTCCGATAGAGATCCCTCACAGGATCAACCCAATATCGATGCCGGCGATACTGAAACTGATATATAACGAAAACATTATCAGTGCATAGAAGATGATATCACCGATCAACGAAGACACATTTTCAACCTCTTTGTTTCCTTTGAGGACAAAACTTCTCGTGATTTTATTTTTGATATAGGTAGCAACAATCTTAGATACAGCAAAAAGTGCGAACGCAATTAGGATCGCTCATACAATGGAAATAATCTTGGAAACAAACGGATTTTGATACAATCTCGCTAACGTATCCAAAAGTGTTCCTTGGGCGTTTCATGCTAGTGTTCATAACGTATTCATACTTTCCCGACTAAATGACTAAATGTTTAAACGACTATAAACGATTTCTTTTGTTTGCTTTCGTTTTATCGCTTTATCGTTTCATCGTTTGGTCTTCTGTATAAGTATAACCGGAAATGCAAAAAAAAGCAAATTTCAACATTAGCGAAAAGCTTAAAGCTCAAAGCAGAAAAAATAAAAAATAAAGCAGGGAGCGAGAAGCGAGAAGCAAAAATCCTTTACCCTTGTCCCTTTCTCCTTTCACCTTTCTCCTTTCTCCTTGTCCCTTTCACCTTCCCTCTTGTCCCTCTCTCCTTTCTCCTTGATACTCTCTGTAAGATATTTAGTATAGTGACGTTTATTTGATAGCCCAAAACGATGCGAACCATAGTCATATTATTAGCGGTAGTTCTCCTTATCGTGTTTGTCGTACTTTTTTTCTTTATGAAGGAAGAGAACCAGAATTTCAGATATTTCCTCAATATTTTCAAAAAAAAACATCATTCATCTGAACCTTCTCATCACAAGATCGATACCAAATT
>JAHFJL010000059.1 GCA_023245855.1 bacterium | reverse complement strand
TTGATGGTAAGCGGTAATTTATATTCTACCACTTCATGTTTTTCATTCATCAATCCTACTTTGTTTATGGTTACTATCGGGCCTACATAATTTTCAAATGGGATAGAAAATAGGGGAATGGTCTTGTCATCTTTTCTGACTTCAACGATATTCTCTTCAGCATTTTCTACTTCATCTCTCATTTTGCTTGCAAGTTTGCGCATCTTACCTCATTTATTTGCAAAGAAATTTATCTTGTCTTTTGCATCAGCTATTTTTCTCTCAGCTCTTGCATTCTGCATCTGATCTTTTTCGATTTGAGCAGCAATCTGTTCTACTACGTCGTAATAATCTCATCGATATTGTTCTACCTGGCAAATATTTTTGTTCAAATATAATACTCAATCCGTAAAGAGATTTAAAAAATCCGCATCATGACTAATCACTACTACGGTTTTGTCATATGACATCAAAAAACTTATCAGATCTCCAATTCCTGTAGCATCAAGATTGTTTGTCGGTTCATCAAGAAGGAGGATATCGGGATGTTGTATCAATGCATGGGCAAGCAATAATCTCGCTTGTTGTCCTCCAGAATATTCTTTTATGGATTTGTTTAATGGGGCGCTGAAATTCACTACTTTCAATATTTCGTTTATTTTTCTGTCAATCTGATAATCTTTTTCGGTGAATGCACTCTCGAAAAATTCTTTTATAGACATAGGTAACTGATCTTTTGAAACCACTTGTTTGGAAACTGCGATAGTATTGCCAGCTACGATATTTATTTTCCCTTCCTGGGGTTGAAGTTCTCAGGTGATGAGTTTGAATATCGTTGTTTTCCCTGCGCCGTTTTGCCCCATGATTGTTATTTTTGTATTTTGACGAAGCGAAAAACTGCTCTCTGTGAGGATAGGATGTTTTCCATCGTTATAGGCGAAAGATACTCCATCGAAACGAAGGATAATCGGATTCTGATTGTTGGACATTGGACATAATAAATGGTAAATGGGATGAGGGACTAGGGACTAGGGACTAATATTGAAATGAATTCAATCCTATACTATTTGGTATAAAAAATCACCCGAATAGTCTGGGTGAACACAATAGTGAAATGGCAGAGAAAATCCAGAGAATTGATAGGTTACGGTGTGGTAGTTGCTGGTGTGACTGCTCTTTGGCAGGCAAACGTAAAAGCTCTTACTCACGTGCATTGGTTATTGTTTGATATGATCAAGAGACTATACAAAAAAAGCCATGTTATTATAAAGATACAAATGACGATTCCTAATTTTTTCATATGCAATAGTAAAGTGATAAATATATGCTATTTATTCTCGATCTTTCCAAAATATGCGGTGGTCCTCAATGCTACAAGCATTACTATTGTGATAATGTAGAACGCGTCGAATCTAGATGAAAACGCTATATGAATTGAAGCCAATACAAATAATGGATATGCTAGTGATTGTATTGTCGTCCATAATTTCCCTCAAAGCAGTTTCACTGAATACATGTTGGAGGTCACTCACAGGATTATGATGAGTATCGCTGCTATCAGTCAAGTCAATGCGTCGTTTCTTGTCAGTAAATTACTGAATATATATGCATAATATCCCATGGTGCTATGTCCCGCAAATGTAATTTCGTTTCCAAAATATGCTATCATATGCTTTATAGCGAATACAAAAGCGAGTATTCAAATTGTTTTCCTTACCAATGGCAATTCCATTTTTATCTTTATGTTTTTGATAGAGGCCATTAATGGTGTCATAGCCAATGATATCGCTATAAATAAAAACGAAATCCTTCCATAGAGTCTTAGATAGAGGTTAGCTTCTCAGGCTTTTCCTATCAAAAAAATCTTTCCAACAATACATCCTATGATGATTGCTATGGTTGAACATAGGATGAATTTCCCATAATACGTGAAGTCCCTATTTTCTGTTTTTTTTTCTGCTCTTTGATGTCTATTGATCTGTGAGATGATTATTCAGATGATGATGCATATGAGCAATAAGATCATCATGGGGTCCCCCAGATTGAAAGTGAGGAGACTATTGATGTTTATGATGGAGAGCAGTATTAAGAATCATAAGATGAGGAGATTGATAAGCATACGTAGGGAACGAATATAAAATATTTTTAACTAGCACGGCTTCTTGTATTAAATTGAAATTGATTCGCTTGAGATTGAGCCTGTTGTTTAGCTAATGCATCGATCTGAGCCTGAGCTTGCTGTTGCGCTAATGCGTCAGCCTGATTTTGAGCGTCGATTTGAGCTTGTGCCTGCTGTTGGGCTAATGCGTCAGCCTGAGCTTGTGCTTGGTTTTGGCTTTGACTTTGGTTTCCTGTGGCTGTTTGAATTGCAGTATTCTGAGCTGATTGAGCGTTTGTTCATGATGTCGGAGATGCACTTTCTTTTTTAAATGCATTTTTTGCAAATGACAAAAATATTCATAATGCAAGAAAGGATATGAATATGACACCGTTCCAAAATGAATTTGTATTTTTTGATGAAGGAGTGTTTTCCATGTTCAAAATCAGATAAAATAATTTTTTTTACAATATGGTGAGGATATGATTTTTCATTCATGGGGTCGTGGAGATCTCTCCTGTAGAGGAGACTACTAATCACTCCATTCCATTTTTTTCTAAGAAATCCAAATTCTCTTTGATGCCCATATTGAAGCATGCAGTCGCATAACTATCTGCTGTGGTGCATTGCGGGTGGATCACTGATATGCTGATGATCTCTGTCTTGTTGGTGTTGTCTCAGGGATTGATGATGTGATGATATTGATTTTCTCAAATTTTCCAATGTCTTTTGTACCTTCCAGAAGTCGCTATTGCTTTGTCTTTTAATCGTAAGGTGGCGATGACCTTGCTTTGATCAAAAGGGTTATCGATTCAAATTATCCGTGGCATATCTTCTGATGCTTTTCCAGCGGTAAAGATATCTCCGCCTGCATTCACTATGAAATTCTGATATCATTGCTTTTTGAGATACTCGCTGGCTTCATCTACCGCCACTCATTTTACGATTCATCAGAGATCCAATTGCTGATTTTTACCCAGCGTGATAGTATTTTCCGTTACCAATAATTTCTCTATATCCGTATCGGATGTTCATTCTGTTTTTGTGAAATCTCAGGTGTCGAAACTTTTGGAATATCATTTTTGCGCTACGTTGATGAGCGGATTGAAATATCATTGGGTGTCTGCATGATTCTTTTTTGTCTGTTGTACGATGGCTATGAATCTGTCACTGACTTTTCTTGTTCTTTCCTTGTTCAATAAACTCAGGCTTGATGTTTCTGAAAATCTGGAAAACTCTTCTTCAAATGAAGAAAAAATATCAAAAGCTGCTTGTATGTCGGTTTTGGGATTCCTTTCTGTAGTGATCATGATCTCTACTTCGGTCCCCATGATATGTCTTAGATCGTGGTATCTCATTTGATTTTTTGGTTTATCACATAGAAGATGAAGATATGATATGTTTTATCTCTTTGATATCTAGATATTTTTTTTATCTGTATACTTATTTATCTTAAACAAACCTTAATTATCTCTACTATTGTATTATGGGTATGAATACGTAAAAAATACCTATCATATTTGGCTTTTTAATTTACTGTGTATCTTCATGTTGTTTTCTTTCAAACAGAAATCCCAAGATTTTATAGTGGAGGAGCATCTCCCGTTCAAACTCTCTGGCAAAGGCGACGCTTTTTTCGTCTATTTTGAAAAAAGGAATCTCACTACGATGGAGATCATCGATTATCTTTGCAAGGAACTCAATATCTCTAGATTATCATTAGGGTTTGCCGGACTCAAGGACAAGGATGCAATCACAAGACAACGGGTAAGCATCTACAAGAGCGCGTTGAAAAAGATGTGATGAGAAAAGGTTTTTTTGGAGACGTTAGCGCAAAAGACAAAAATATTATCAACTGACCGAAATGACAAACCTATCGGCATGACGAACGAGATCCACAATACGTTTTTTATCAGATTGAGAGCATTAAAAAAACTTAGCCAGGCAGAAAGACAGCATACGGAAAAGGCTATCTCCACTTTATTTGCTGAGGGATTCCCCAATCTTTTCGGGAGTCAGAGATTCTGAATCCAATACAAAAATATCAAATTAGGCAAAGAATTGCTTGATGGGACATTGAAGATCAAAGAGAAATTTGAGATAAAATTTAAGTTGCAGGCATATGCAAGCTGGTTATTTAATGAATACGTCAATGCGAGGATCAGAAGAAGGCTGGAGTTGTTGGATGGAGAGATAGTGGAGGTTGAAAGAACCTGATGATCAACGCTCTTATGATATTATGATGCTAAAAAGAAGATCATCCAAATATTCAAAGATAAACATTCAGATAAAAATTTTTTCCATTATCCTCAGGATATGTGAGAGAGCATCCCTTTCACTCCTGATCTTAAGATCCATATCACCAGCCCTGTGTTGGGATTTGATCTTTTGATGCCGTCGGCAGCAAGCCAAGCGGGACAAAAAGAGAAAGCGTTGTTTGATAATCAGTGACTGACTTTAGGAAAATTAAAATTGTATACAACCAACAATGTCTTTGGTATCAGGAGAAGGATCCGGACCCGACCGCAGAAAGCGAAATATAATTTTGATGGAGATGATGTCCTTATCCAATTCACTTTGGATTCTGGTGTATATGCGAGCATATTGATTGATAAGCTTTTAAAGAGTTTCACCTAACATCATGCGATGTGTATATATAGTC
>JAHFJL010000022.1:6408-16782 GCA_023245855.1 bacterium | reverse complement strand
CAAAAATTCTGAGAAAAAACGTTCCAAACCTTGCCTATCCTTCCGGTACCTTGAGGCGGAGGTGAGCGTGTGTGAGTGGGTAGCGCAGCTACTGTAATAGGATGACTCCCAGAAGCTAAACTTCAACAATTTGAAACAAGAGATGTTGGAAAAGTTCATGAATTCATTTATGGCCCAACTGAGAATGCAGGTACTGGAAGCAATAGCCTAAGTACTACCAATGCAACTGCTCTAGTTAATTCACTCGCAGCAACAGCAAACAAAGAAGAGGCACAATCTGCTCTTACTAAGATAGGATATAGTACGGATACCATAACGAACAATATCCAAGCTATCTCTACAGCACTTAATGAGATGAAAAAACCAGAAGAGAAAGAAAAAGCTCTAGCCGGAATTAAGTTGGTAGATGAAAAAGCTTTTAACGATATTAGCAAACTGGACGCAACCACAAAATTCACCACCGATATCGGCAACCAAATAACCTCAACAGATCAGACCAAGGCCGATATTGAAAAGCTTGTAAATGACAAGAAAGCTATTGCGGATGAATACTTCAAATATAATCCTACTCCCTATACAAAAACAATAGATGATTGATCTGGACATAAAACAAAAATCACGATTACAGCGACACCCGACCCTAAGGACTCAAAACAAATTATATATAATGTCGTGGTAGGAGAACCTTCAGCTCCAACTCCTCCGACAACACCAACAACACGTTAAACAAAGCAATAACATGCCTATCATTCTACTACCCATCGTTCTATCGTTCTACTTCCTATCGTTCACCTTTTATCTTCTCCCTCGTCCCCGCATCTATGAGCCTCAAGAAAATCATCAGATCCTTATGGAGTCCTCCTACGATCAAAATCGTAAGTCTGATTTTCATAATTTGATTTTTCTTTGTTCATCCTGCATTTGCTCAATCAACAAATACAAGCAATGCTACCCTCAAACCCATCCAAGATTTTCTTGCAACTATCATCTGACTCTGTTCGCGATGATGGGTGATATTGGCGATTTTAGCGGGTAAACTGATGACGAATGATTTCGTCTATGGATCGTTTCTCCATATGGATGTCTATCTCTGGAAGATCCGAAATATCATGAAAAACTTTGCGAACTTCACTCTAGTTGCGCTTGTGCTCTGATCTATCATCAAAAGCCTTTTCGGCAAAGAGAATATCGATGTCAAAAAAATCATTACCAATACGTTGCTCGCAGGGATACTGATCCAAGCAAGCCGGTTTCTGATGGGAGCGTTGATTGATATATCTACGGTAGCGACAGCCGCGATAAGTTCATTCCCTACCACCTACCTCCAATGAGATAGCGCATTGCAAGGCAAGATCCAAAGCAGTATCAACGATTTTAAGGCCAACAGGACCGTCATCGATCTCAATGCTACAGGAAACCAAATCCAATCGATACCCTCAACAAACACACTTCCTGACAACACCGATCTCTGGAAATCAGCTTTACCGACGTACAATTCCATTAGCTGACCGTTTATATATCTCGGCATGGGAGTATTCCAATATCAAACCTATCTTACCCATATCAATACCGCAAACAGTGCAGTAACCTTTACGCTAGAGTTTGCGCTGCAATTTTTCCTTATATTCTTTTTTACGGTAGGATTACTCCTGTTGTTTGTAGCCAACATCATGAGGATCGGTTTTCTCCGGGTATTTATCATATGAGCGCCGTTTTTAGTTCTCCTCCTCATCTTCAAACCTAAAGTATGAGATTCAAAGATGTTAAAAATGTTTAGCATGTCTAACCTCATAGCTATCGTCTTCAAACCAGTGATTTTCGTCGCAGGCATCTCACTGATGCTTATCATTGTCGTAAGCATGCAAAAAATCATGGAAGCATCAACAACACAGCTTACCAACAATCTCAATGGCATAGAATTTTGACAAAATATCAGCGGATCTACTATGAGTGTCCCAGGCATCAGCAACGTAACTATCAACCAACAAGATCTTTTGGGAGGTTCGATAGCGGCAGGACAAAACACTTTTGCTGTACTGATCGAACTCTTGATGACTCTGTTATTGGTCCGATGGATGATCAAACTTTCGCTCACGATATGAGGATGAGAAATTGAAAAAACTATGACAAAGCTAACCGGACAAATTGAACAATTCGCAAAATCTGCGCCTCTTCTTCCTGTGGGCTGATGAATGTCCTTTAACGCTGTAAAATGAGTCAGTAAAGAAGAAACTAAAAATTTGGTTGAATGAATGGGCATAAACGAACAATGAGAATTTGGACAAAGAGTATGAAAAGACTTTCAAACTAATGAAACTGTATTTCAAGACAGGATGAATATTGCGATGGGATTACCACAAGCATGGACAAATAAAGATTATACAGACTTAGGAACATTGGCGTCCAAAGATATTCAGGGCTTCTTTACAAAATCACAAGAATTAGCGAAAGAAAGACAAGGAGGATTAACGCCTTGAAATGCAAGTTGGTTAGAAGTACTCCATAAAGCTTTATCTGATCCTAAAAAAGCAACAGATCTTGGCTTTGCATCAGCATGGGATAGTGGAGTACCCGCTGAAGATTACTTCAAAAATACAAAAAATGTTTGAGCATTATATACCCATCTTTGATGATTTCCTGCTTCAAAAAAGACGTTGGATGCTAATACTACCTGGGATACTATCAAAGATGTTCCTTTCCATGCAACAGCACAATAAATCACCTCGCTTTCCTCCCGCTTATATTTTCTATTGAAACATCTCGGGATAAGCTTATATTAAATGATGGACTTTCTGATTGACAAAGAGCGAGGGAGAACCTCGTTGCAAAACGCTTTGCACTGCATCGTTGCTAGCAATTTTCTTCTCTATTTTTCAGTCAATTTTTAGGTTAGACTCCGTCTATTTTTTTGGTTTTATATACTCCTCCAGCAGTAATGAAAAAGATCTTATTTTGTCTTATAGCAAGCGGACTGTTATGGTCATGCAGTTTTGCCTATCAGCCTACCAGCAATGATATGGCTCAGATCAATCTCCTCAAAAATCAGCTCACTGCGATTACGACAGGAAATATGAAAGACAAGCGAGCTTTTTATGCGCAGATCAAGACTCTGCAAGAACAATTTTCTTGATATGACCAGCTCAACTATTATCTCGATGCGCTTGGACTCAATCTCATCACTGAGGTGAACATAGAAAAAGTCAAAACAAAAATAATTGCTAAACAGTTTAAACAGGATTTTTTCAATATCTATAGCGGTGGATTTAGCCAGGACATCAGTACTCCTGATAGCTGCACGGGACGGTACAACACTATGGATACCATCAGTTTCGCAAATAATTTTCCTACAGCACTGACGATCGCTACCCGATACAGAGAGACGAATTGCGGCTATTATATGCCTGCAAATACCAACGGTCCGTTTCAGATTATCAGCAAAAACTACTGAACAGGACAGATCTCTGAAGCTAAATTTATCCAGACCATCCAAGATTTCATCGACTTCTCTCAATCAAAATACCAACAATACAAATCAAAACTCTGAGTCAAGTTGACGTACACGGGCTTCGACCGAACGGGACTTGTAGATCATGCAGGACTTTATAATGGCGGAATCATTTCGTGATCTATAGTCAATCCTATCAATCCAAAATACGCCTTTGATGGATATGGTCAAGATTATAGTTGAGCAGCCAGATATTGATTGATCCCTAAATTTTTGAAAGTGGTGGATTGGGAATTGAAAAATAGTTATTAGCAAGTAATGGAAGAGAGGTAGGGTACGGTTTGAAACCGTACCTTACAATATTGACCTGGTTTTTTTATTTATTAGGAGTACTCCATGAGAAAATATGATAAGCTCGTAAGAGACAAAATTATAGAAAAAATAGAAAATACATGATGAACAACAAAACATCATATAGCCAATAACGATGAATTTGAGATCAAACTCAAAGAAAAACTTGTCGAAGAAGCGAAAGAATTGAACGAAGCGAAAACTATCGATGACATAAAAAATGAACTCGCTGATGTTCTCAAAGTCACCCAAGAAATCAAAAAATTATATAATATCAGTGAAGACGAAATCGCTCACATCATGGAAGAAAAAGACAAAAAAAGAGGTGGATTTGATGAGAAGATTATCCTTGACGAAGCTTCAGAATTTTAGTTATTAAGAGATGTATTTATGAAACTTGGAAAATATCGTCATTACAAATGAGCAACCTATGAAGTCATCGGCATCGCTAAACATAGCGAGACACTTGAAGATTTGGTTGCCTATAAAGCGTTGTATGATAGTGTTGAATTTGGCAATAATGCTTTGCGAGTCAGACCTTTGAAGATGTTTGAAGAGACCATCATCATAGACGAAAAAGAAGTGAAAAGATTTGCATATATGGAAGAATAAAAGAGAAGTAGGGTACGGTTTGAAACCGTACCTTACGAAGTTAAAGAGAACCATATCTTACGAAATTGATTTGATTGTTTTATTTGTTAGGGATTCAATATGATTGAATTACCCCAAGGATATTCTCTTATCGACGATAATAGTTCAGATATTACTCAAAAAATGCAGCTCCTCTACGATATATTTTCTTGAGAGACCTGGGATGAAAATAGGAGTTTGGATGAGCTTATCCGTTTGTGGCCCATCTGGCAAAAAGAAAAATGATATAGAGGGAAATGGATCATTGATAGTGAATGAAATTATATAGGAGGAATAAACTGACGATCTGGAACTGCTATGATAGATGATATCAAGAATAGAATGACTATGGATGCATTTCAAAAAATACTCGATATTCATGCTACAACATTATCTGATATCTTTTGGATTGATAATATCTTCATCAAAGACTGATATAGAGGACATCGCTTATGATCACTATTATATCAAGCTCTGGAAAATGTGATTAAAACTGAATGATATACATATATATTCCTTGAAACCAAAGAAGCAAAAACAGAACTTGTGGAACGATATATGAGTTTATGATTTGAAAAAACAGGAAACTTTGAAGTAAACGAAGAAAGATTTGTTGAATTAATCAAAAAATTATAAAAATATTTTACTCTTATATTTTTTATTGTATGGCGATACCACAAAAAATTGGCAATGAAAAAATAGCGTATCAAGGCAAAATCATAGAGATTGTAGAACAGACCATGAAGATTTGAGATAAGGAAAAAATATTTGAATTTGCTAGAAGATCGCCAGGGACAAGATTGATCATCGTGAATGATAAGCATGAAATCCTCATAAACAAAGAATGGAGATCTGAGCTTAATGATTACGATTATAGACTTCCCTGAGGAAAGGTGTTCGATACTTTGAATGAATATAATGCTTCGTTGATGAACAATGAAGATATCGTCCAACAAGCTATCCGCTGAGCAAGCAAAGAAGCACAAGAAGAATGCTGACTCGCTATAAGCAATCTTGAATTATTCGCTATTTCCAAATGTGGAGCGACCGTTGTTTGGGACTTGTATTATTTTGTAACTAAAGATTTCATCCAACTCGAAAACAATGAACTGGAAGAATGAGAACATATCATAAGCCAAGAACGAATGAATAGTGATGCATTAAAAAAATTGTGTGTAAGTCAGTATTTCAATGAAGAAAGAAGCGCGCTGATTTTATTAAGATATCTAGAAGACAATAAATAATATTTTATCTAAGAGTATATGATGTTTTTTAAACTCCTAAAAAAAATCCCAAAAGAAATCAGGATCATAGCATTGTTTACAAGTATCTTATACTTAGGACGATGATTTTTTGAAGCGTATCTGCCGATATTTTTGTCTTCTTTCGCAAATACTCATGCAGAAACCGGTATGCTTAAGTCGATTTACGATGTCATCTTTTTTTTGGTAGCACCGATAGCCTGATATTTTGCTGATAGGATTTCGGCAAAAAAAATCATCCTTTTGTGATTGTGCTGCTATCCGTTGATATCACTCAGTTATTTCTTTGCAGGGATCACGTATCTTGCGATCTTCATCGTGATAGCGAGGATAATAAACGGATTTGCTTATGGTACGATAGCTGCAAGCCGTCAAAAACTCATGTATCAGTTCTGAGAATGAGAAATAGGAAAATCCATGTGATTTTTTGATAGCATGACCAATCGAACGTGGATTATTTGAGTATTCATAAGTATGATACTTGTCAGACGAGTTCCCATTCATATGCTTGCATTAGCAATTATTCCCGCAAGCGTTGTTGCATTTTTTGTGGCAAAGAGACTACCAGACACCAAGAAAGTCTCCAAACATATATCATTGAATTTTAGGATATATCTGGATATTTTCAAGAATATCAAACGTCGGGATCCCAAATTACGTAAACTTATTTTCTTATGAATATTAATCACCATGGTATCAGCGTCATTTTATTTTTTCATACCTATAGAAGTCTATAGTCAATGACATAGTTTGCTTGAAATATGACTGCTTACTATATGCTTCACGTTACCAGAATCACTAGGATTATTGTTCGGAAGAAAAATCGATGTTGATCACGGAAGATGATTTATTCGATCATGTGTCGCCATCATCATCACACTTGTGCTATCTCTATTTATGAAATATTTCGTCTGGTATATTTTGGCAGGGATTTTGATTGGAGTTGCTATAGAAATCATGGAATTAGAAAGGCATAAATTGATTGCTGCATTATGAAATAACGGCAATTACTGAGAGATTAACGGCATCAAAGTTTCCATGGAGGAATGAGTAGGAATGATCTTTTGACCCATACTGATCTGATTGTTTATGGATATCTGAGGCATGCAGCTATGATTTGCTGCTATGATCGTATTGATCATCATTATTTTATGCATCTTCTCGTTTTCCATCTTACCCGCTTATGCAAATAGAAAATAAATTTTTAGATTCTTGTCTTATATAGTTATGGCAAAAAAAATTGAACAATTGATGATGAATGGTTTCGAATCCACGATAAAATTTCAAGGGATCAAAACCCATAATCTCAGAAATATCGACATCGAGATCCCGAAAAATAAATTGATAACCATCACGTGAGTTTCCGGTTCCGGTAAGTCCTCTCTCGCCTTCGACACCATCTACAAAGAAGGACAATACAGATACATCGAATCGCTCAGTTCGTATTTGAGGCAGTTTTTCAATTTGGGAGAAAGACCAGATATCGAGCATTGCAGCTGACTTTCACCAGCCATAGCGATCGAGCAGAATAAAAAATGAGGAAATTCAAGAAGCTCAGTCGGAACGCTTACCGAGATCGATGATTATCTCAGATTGCTCTATGCTAAACTGGGAGATAGCTATTGCTACAACTGCGGAAAAGAGATCAAACCGCAGACCATCGAGGGAATCATGAAAGCGATAGAATACGAATATATGGGTCAGAAAATATATCTTCTCCAAGAATCAGGACGTTTGGAAAAGAAAGAAGATCTCGCAGAGTTTGTGAAGAAAAATAGGAATAAAGTAGAGAAAGGGAAAGGGTTTACTCGTTATTTGATAGTGGCTGATAAAACAGCCTATAAAGTCGAAAGTCAAAAGTCCGTAAAGTCCTCTCAAGACAATAAATCAAAAGACAAAAAAAACTCTGACCTTATGACTTGATGACCTAATAGACCTTCGACTGATTTGGATCCGATAGAATATTTCTACCTCGAGACGCCGAATATCCCCGTCGAATATTTTCCTATCAATATCTACGGAATCTATGACAGAGTGACGGTCGAAGAAACAAAACTCTGAAGATTGAAAGAAGATATCATCAAGATTTTGGGGGAATTCAAAAAATTTGGAATTTATACGATGGAGTCCATAAAGTCCGTAAAGTCGAAAGTCTCTAAAGTCGAAAAAAATAAGACTTTATGACCTGATGAACCTTACGGACCTTCGACTATTCGCTGGTTCACAGACAAGATGTATTGTGCAGATTGCAACATCACGTATCCTGAGTTCACCCCTCAGTATTTTTCTGCTAACAGGCAGGAATGAGCCTGTCCTACTTGCCATGGAATAGGCGAAATATTGCAGATAGATTTTGACAAAATGCTCGATCCTACCAGTCCGTATATGAAAGCGATTTTGCCATGGAGAGATTCAAATCTCGGGCAATCACTGCTTTTGAAATTAGCACAAAAATATAGCATCGATCCTGATAAGCTTTGGAAGGATCTGCCGGAACGGTTTCAGCATGTCGTGCTCTTCGGTGATGAAGAGCTCATCAGAGTGAATTATGGCGGAAAATATGTCAGCATGTATTATAAGTGAATCGAAGAGATTATCAAAGACCAATATGCAAAAGGGCTTTTGACGGTTGATTACCAAGTGATGCTTGATATGAAAACCTGTCCTGAATGCAATGGAGCAAAATTGAAAAAAGAAAGCTTGAATGTTTTTTTGACAGTCCATAAAGTCGAAAGTCTGCCTGCGCAGACAAGTCAAAAGTCCATAAAGTCGAAAAAAATAAAAGATACTGACTTTAAAAATACTGACTTTAAAGACCTTGGACTTGATAGACCTTCGACTAAATATAATATCGCTGATCTGCAAAATATGCCGCTCAACGACCTTATCAGTTTCATAGATAGCTATAAAGAGCATCCCGCTCATGACAAAATACTGACTGATAGGATCGTCAATCCGCTTATCGATAGAGCAAAGACTATCCACGATCTCGGACTCGCATACCTCAGTCTCAAGAGATGAATCGATACGCTTTCCGGATGAGAGATCCAAAGATTGAGGTTAGCGAAACAGCTGGGGAATAAATTGACCGGCATCATTTATGTGCTTGATGAACCTACCATCGGACTCGATGATAGAGAGATCAACAGAGCGATTGTCGCAATCAAAAAACTCAGAGAGATGGGAAATACTATCATCGTCGTAGAACATAACGAGACCTTCATCAAAGAATCCGACCGAGTAGTAGAGATCTGACCAGGTGCCTGAGACTTTGGTGGTAACCTTATGTTTAATGGCTCTTATGATGATTTTTTAAAGTCCAATACCCTCACCGCACAATACATCCTCGGCAAGAAAAAAGTGACCGCTGATTTTGAACATACACCCAGCAATAATTATATCAAAATCAAAAAAGCGTCGAAATATAATCTTCAAGGCATCGATACCCAAATCAGGCTCTGAACATTCACAATCATCACCTGACCTTCTGGAGCTGGAAAAACTACGCTCATGTATACGACGCTCTACAGATTTTTGAATGATAAACAAAAATTCGTCCAGAGTTTTATCAGACTCGCACTCTTGAAAAAGTGATGGAATCGACAGGATATCCTCTCTGCTCCCGTCATGCACAAACAAGAATATGAAAATTATGAGAACCTAGCGTTACAAGAGTTTTACAAGGACTTGGCTGTGGAAACTATCATCGGCTACGAAGATATCAAAAACACTATCTATGTCGATCAGACCAGCATCGGTAAGACACCGAGATCATGTCCTGCGACATTTATCGGGACATTCGATCATATCAGACAACTTTTTGCAGGGACTACGGAGAGCAAATATCTCGGATTCAATGCAAGCTATTATAGCTTCAACTCTGACAAATGAGCCTGCCCTGCCTGCGATGGATACGGATACAAAAAAGTGGAATTGCAATTTTTGCCGGATACTTACATCCCATGCGAACTCTGTCACGGGAAAAGATACAAGACAGAAATCTTGGCGATCAAGCGAAGATGAAAAAATATCTCAGAGATATTGGGGATGTACGTAAAAGATGCTTTAGAGCTCTTTTCTGAGATCGACCATATCCGCGAAGAGCTGCAACTGATGACAGATATCGGGCTTGGATATCTGAGAATGGGACAGCCTGCACACACGCTTTCCGGTGGAGAAAGCCAGAGATTGAAATTAGTGAAACATCTGTTGAAATCCTATAAAGGTCATACGATGTACTTCTTAGATGAACCGACCGTCGGTCTTCATTCAGAGGATATTGTAAAACTTTTGAGGGTATTGAAAGAGTTTTTGGATAAGGGAGATACGATACTCATGATCGAGCACGATAAGAATATTTTAAAATTTGCTGATGATGTCATCAGGTTAGATAATGGAAAGATAATTAATAATTAATAATTAATAATTTTGGAATATTTTTATTTATGGCGGATGGTATCCGCCTTTTTTTATATCCAATACAAAAATGGTCAAATAACACCATTTTTTCAAAAAAACGCAAGAGAATATGGTCTAGCATAGGCTAAAATTTGCAAAAATCAGAAAAATCGATTACAATTAAACAACAGTAGAAAGTATAAAGGAGAAAGGAAAAAGGGAATAAACCTTTCACCTTGTACCTTCTCCCTTGTACCTTCTCCCTTTCACCTTCTCTCTTATAAATCA
>JAHFJL010000022.1:0-6398 GCA_023245855.1 bacterium | reverse complement strand
CCGACACTATCAATTACAAAAAACAAGGATTCGATAGTGAAAAATACATCAGACTCCAAAAAGAAAAAATCCTCGATAGGATAGCTAATTTTTCTGGTTGAAGACTGTATTTGGAAATTGGTTGAAAATTCATGTATGATACCCATGCAAGCAGAGTGTTGCCAGGATTTGATGTCGAATCGAAAAAAAATATTTTTAACGCGCTCAAAAATCAGGCAGAAATCATATTCTGCGTCAATGCGAATGACATCATATCCAACAGACAATTGAGCAACCAAAAAATAGATTATAAAGATTACGTCTATCAGATGATCAAACAGATAGAAAAAAATCTCTGACTCAAACCCCATATCGTTATCAACAACATCGATATCGGCAATATGTTTGATATCGTCCTCGATTTCGAAAAAGATTTTCAAAGAAAACAATACAGAGTACGAGAAAGATATAAGATCCAATGATATCCTCATAATATGGATCTGATCCTCAGTGAGGATGGGTTTGGGCATGACGATCATATTCCTTTGACGAAGAATCTGATTTTGATGACAGGTGCAGCTTCCAATAGCGGAAAAATGTCTACCTGCCTCGGACAAATTTATCTCGATCATCAGATAGATATCAAATCAGGATATGCTAAATATGAAACTTTCCCTATCTGGAACCTCCCACTTGAACATCCTATAAATCTAGCATATGAAGCAGCAACTGCTGACATTGGCGATTTTAATATGATGGATACGTATCACAAAAAAGCATACGGACAAGATGCTGTGAATTACAATAGAGATGTCGAAGCTTTTGATATCGTCATGAGCATTGCTAGAAAAATCGTCAATCATAAAAATTATATGGTCAAATATCAATCCCCTACGGATATGTGAATCAACTGCGCAGGCATGGCGATTACCAATGATGAAATTATTAGCATCGCTTCACTTGCAGAAATTGAGAGAAGAAAATGATGGTACCAAGAAGAAATTGCTAGATGAGAAGGCAAACAAGAACGAATCGACAAATGCGATGCGTTGTATGCAAAAGCAAAAAAATATTGTGAAGATAAAAAATACGATCTTAATATGAAAATATAATAGTAGAGCCAATTCATGAATTGGCTTGCTAGTGAGATAATTCATGAATTATCTCTACGAATGAAAAAAATCCTATCTCATTTATCTAGGACGATATAATATATGTTCTGATTTTTTGTTTTCTTTATCTGTTTTTTTATTGTGTTCTGATCCAATATCCTTGAAATCGTGCTTTATGAAAAAATTATATACATATTCTCATTTATCTTTGTTTACCGTTACAAGAATCCCATCACTGTTTCATAGATTGAATTTAAAAAAATCAAACATTTTTTCCATCATTATTGTTCCCAATCATTTTTTTTGTTGATTTGAAAAGGCAAAAAAACTTTTTAATTCCACATATCAATTTTTTATTTCAAAATTATGTTTTTCTAACATATCTATATATTTTTGTTCTTTTTGAAGATTTAACTTGTATGTGATTATTCAGCAGGGAACCTCATCAATGTAGAAGATTTTTGAACTTCTATCAACATCATTTTCTATTAGAATAGATGGATTTTCATAAAATTGCAATGGAATTCATGCATGTATTAATTTTTTTCATTTTTTCTTGGCTTCTCCTTCATCTAATAAAGATATATTTTTAAAAGGTCCAAAATACATTGGATTTAATATTTCATAAATCTTTTCGTTTATTGTTGATAAATCAGAACTATTTATTTCGTGAATATCTCTAATTTTTACTGATTTATTTTCCATACTATTTAATTAGTTAATGAATGAGAATTGCGTACGATTATTTCATGACTGCTTGAGAGCTATGAATCAACGGATTATAACAACGGAATACGAGATTGATGATATCTGCGGTCTGCACCTTTTCAGCACCAATCCCCATACTATTGAGTCCATCAATAATCAGATTCACTCTTGTCTCCAATCCATTTTTTCCTTTGAGGAACTGTCTGTATCTTTCTACGATTTTTTCTACGCTATCTTTTGCATTGAGCACATCAAGCAGCTTTCCCCATCGTGATCTCTGGATCTGACTTTTGTCTTCTTCACCTTCGTAATACGGTACAATAACATAAAATTCTTTATTGAAGATGAGACCTTGCTGCATATCTATATTTTGAAGAAATTCGTAATATGCTTCTCCTGTGGATTTGAGTACAGGGTTATCTATGGTCTCTACATTCGCTTTGATATAAGTAAGATAGTTGGAAAGATCGAGGAAGGTATTGCGAACAAGGATCTGAACGGGATATTCCAATCAGTTTAAAAACTTTTTGTATTGTTCGAGCACTATCTGTTGTTCATCTCCGTTTTTAAGATCAAGATTAATTCCATTGATTCTCAATATGGCTCTGAGTCCTCCGTCTTTCATAATGATAGTATCGTTCCTGATTTCTGATATCGGCAACATCGTCTCTGTATTAAAGAGATTTTCGTGCGTTCTTTTCTTGATCTTGTTCTGATCTCAGAGATTCAAAAACATCATTCAAAACTAGGAAATAAAATTATTGGGTTACCGTCGTAAAGAGATTAAAGAAGAAGCTGGTAATAAATCGAGCAAGTCCCATGACTGCAAGCGCTATCCCGACACCGATAAGGATCTTCTTTGCTTTGGTCACACCCTCTTCACCTTTAGAGAAGAAGATGAGATAAAATGCAAAGATAACCATAACGAGTGAAAGGAAACTTACCAGTCCGAGCAGAATATTGAGGATTCGTTTGACGTAATCAGTAGCTTTCGCATTTGAACCAGGGATATCATACGGTGTTCCACTCAGTCTAAATAAGTTGGTCAACCTCTTAAGAAGGCTTGTAGATTGTTGCGTATCTGGCTTGATGATATCTGTTGCAATATTGGTAGTAGTCGCTTGTCCAGGATCATACTGTTGTCCTTGTACATCATAAGGAAAATTTGTGTTGTCGAATTGCTGTCCCATAGATATTGAAGGAAGAAACGTTCCTACGATAAACATCCCTCCTAAAAGATAGAAGATATTTCTCAGTATTTTGTGGGTCGTTGTTGCGAAGAATTTTTTCATCATATTATTGTCAAATCATTAAAGCAATAAGCCAGAATATGGCGCTAACTATCATCCAACTCGCTCCTATGCCTATCATAGCGATAGCTGCGAATTTGACTCATTTAAGTCCTTGTTTATATTGGGCATCGTCACCTGCTGCGGTCACAATAAGGAATCCATGATATAATAAGTAGACCAGAGCTATCAATGCTACCATTCCTAATGCGTAGTTAATAATTTTTTTGACTATAGCCATGGTTTGATTTTGTGCATTAGCATTGCTAGAAATCTGTGCATTAACCCCTACAACACCCGATACTTCACCTGTTCCTCCTATAGGAGTCGCATTTATCACATTGTATGCTCCGTTCCTCAATGGATCATTGATCCCTTGGGTATTTAGAACTTGCTGATCATTTTCATTAAGGATATAATTTTGAGAATCAGGAACGACCATCTGTGCATATCAGACTACAAGCAGTGATGCATACATAACAATACCTGCAAGGATGAATTTTCTCATGGAGATTAGGAGAAGATAAATAGGGACGAGGGGCATGGGAACTGGGACATGGGACATGGAACGAGGATATAAGTGAAAGGTAATAATTTTCCTTTCTCCTTTCTCCTTTTCCCTTTCTCCTTTCTTTTAGTATTTAATTGTAATCAGTTTTTCTCCATTTTGCAAATATTGACCTTGAAAACCACTTACCATTGTATATATATGCCAATATATAAGCAAAACAAATTGACATCTTTACTTTATATTATAAAGATCGATGAAAAAAAATCTTTTTCTCTTGTTCAGCATCTATTTTTTCGTCCTACAACCTGCAGTTATCTGAATCTTGCGATGACAAGAAAATTTTTTCTGGTTGTGAGCAATCAATCTTTTAGCTATCATTTTGATTGGTCTCTTGTATACCACCGTGGAATGAATACCAGAACAACACAAAGAACATAAAGAGTATGAGACTCCTGTCAAAGAAACAAAAGTCGCTTTTCATGAGCAATTTCGTTCTACCATCCATGAGAATAAAAAGAAATCAGAGCTCATAATGCCATTTATCTTGAGCTTCATAGTATCCATATTCATTTTCTTTATGTTTCAACACAATAGCACTCCTATCGCATTTGTTCTTGTCTTTGCCTTAATACTTGGATTTATCGTATTTTTTGGATTCAACTTCTTAGTCAAACACCGCATCACTAAAAAATTCCGAGCATTATTAGGGACAAAAACATATCTGATCCTTTTATTCGGAAGCCTTCTTTGGACCGCATATGATTACTATCAAGCAAATACCCAATTCAATGTCACTTTCCAAGAATATATCGGACAAAATTTTTTCGGTCAAGCTAAACTTACTACTGATTGATATGTATTCACGGGTCAATGAACGGTATTGTGAACTGGGAGTACTCAAGAAAATCAAACCATCCAAGGCATTTCATCTGATGTAATTACAGGTACTACTCAAGATTCAACTATACAAGAAGCAACAGGAACTGTTGTTGCTACTTCTGCTGATAATGTTTCAACAAACATACAAACCGACACACAAACAACAGGTACTACATCCGTTTCTACGAGCCAAGGCCAACAAAAATTAATGGATGCAATCATATCTCTCGTAAAAAAATATAATCTCCCTCTCGTTACCAAACAAAACGTTTCGTTTACTTACGTCAGTTTCCAAAATCCATACTACAATGAATGGAGAACAGCGTATGCAAACAAGCTTATAGGAAAAAATACCAACCCAAGCAAATATATCATCTGCGACACCTACATTGTCATGAAAGGAATATTAGAAAAACGGGATGTATCTTACACTGCAAGCAATGTATTAGCTAATTATCGAGCTGAAGCCGTAAAGAGAGATGCATTGAATGGATGTAAAAAAGGTATGATTGTCGATGCAAGCAATTTGTAAAAATTCCTATATGAAAATATATACAACCGATCTTTCGAGGTCGGTTTTTTTTTACTCTAGTCTAGCAATCACCGATTTAATCTTTATTTAAGGTATATCAGTACACTACCAGCAGTGCCGGTAAAAATTTTGATTCCATAATTATCTTCTCATGTTCAAAAATCTCAAAACCTCTACAAAAATCAGCTTAAAGTTTACTCTTTTTACGATGCTGCAAGTCTTGCTGTTTAGCATTTTTGCGAATGGCATTTTTTTTCAGAACTGGTACAATAGAGAGCATTGACAGATACCACCGAGACCTGGATCAGCTATGATGCAAAAAATAGTATTGGGAAAAAATAGAGCTCCTAATACAGAAATATTTGATATGGAGAGCCCTGAAGGACAAACGATTGTACAATCCCATCGATGGGAATCCATAGCGAAAGTAGATGACATGTATTTTATGTACAAAAAAGTCGATAACCAGATTCTTGTAACTAATGTCACTCCTCATGTCCTCATCCAGATCAATCTCATTTGGATCAGCATCTATCTCATGATTATCTTCTGAGCCATAGCCTACATCCTTTCACGTTTTTTTGTTAAATCATCACTCAAAAAATTAAATGAATTAAACTGATTTTTGGATCATCTCCATATCGATAATCTCAATGAAAAAATCACTATCTCAGGTCATCCTCAGGACGAAATCAATAGAATCAGTAAAAAATTCAATGAAGTGTTAGAAAAAATCCATAATCAAACATTGAGCTTAAAAGACTTTGTAACCAATGCTTCGCATGAATTGAAAACGCCGCTTATGAGCATGAGCACTGAGATAGATTATACCCTCAAAAATAAAAAATATGAAGAAGGGCTTGGAAACCTCAAAGCACAACTCAAATGAATGAATGCTATTTTGGAGACATTGGTCACTATCAGCAAATTGGAAGTCATGGAAACTTTGAAAAAAGAAAAGACTGACGTCAATGAGCTCGTTGAATCCACACGTCATGAAGTACAGAATATCTACAAAGATAAATCTATCGATTTCACATTCCATGCAGCTAAACGCATCATACACCAAACACACAAAGAAAGCCTCCATATCATCATAAAAAATATTTTGGATAATGCATTTAAATTCACGCCGAACAAATGAACTATAGAAGTAGGTTTAGATGCTAAAAAACTCGTTATCAAAGATAATGGGAAATGAATAGCACCTCAAGATCTCGAACGCATCCGAGAAAGATTTTGGCAGGCAGACAGGTCTAATACGGATATAAAAAGTTTTGGTTTATGATTGTATCTCACTAAGCTCTTAGTGGAGAAACATGGCCGAAGCATAGCTATTACAAGCAAGCTCGGAAAATGAACCACCTGCACTATAACATTCTAAATAG
>JAHFJL010000058.1 GCA_023245855.1 bacterium | reverse complement strand
GATAGTTTTTTTTTCGCTGGATTTTATCTCATCCAAAAAAATATCCGCATCAGCTCGATGTTTGTTTCTTGTTTGTGCATATTTTTTCGCTTCTGCATCATAGAAGCTTTTAAGATCCTTAGTGATGTTCATTGTTACGAATGATGGATGAAGAATGATGAATGATGAATGATAAATGATGAATGATGTAGGTATTTTAAATATATAATTTCCTAAATTATTAATTTTTCATTATTCATTATTAATTAATTTGCATTATTCATTATTAATTAATTTTCAAATATATTCTGTCCTATCATATGATTGTTTTCTTTGATCTCTTGATGGGATTTAGCCACTAGATCTTCAAGCGTAAAAGTAATTTCTTCTCATTCGATAAAGAGCTTTTTGAAGTGCATGAGATAGAGAAAAACTAAGGCAGTCATCCTTACATCGTTCTTACAATATTTTTTGAATTCTTCAAGTGCTTCGAGGTCATTATTGTCGATATATTTTTTATATAATATCTCTCATTCGGCTCATGAACTGAGGGTTTTACTGACTCCTACTAACGCTTCTCCTATGACATTCAATCTAAATCTTTTTCATGTCATTGCCTGGATGAAAACAAAAAGATCGATGCTTTTATCGTTCAATATTTTTACTTGTTCATCATTGCCTCATGCATTGTATACAGAGACGATGTTATCAAACGCGATACTATTATATCCAACGATATATCCATCAAAATCCAATAAGGTCTGTACGAATTGTTTGAGTCATTCTTGGTCTATGTATTCATAAGTCATCTTATTGCCTTCCGTAGGATGCATTGCGTATGCCAATAGGAATTTCGTTTCTTTGAGGTTGGAAAGATCGGTGTTTGTTTCGATATCATAGACGATATAAGACTTTCATCAGATAGTTGAATAGTGTCCGGTATGGAATTCGTCCAAAAGGATCTGTTCAATAGATTTTTGTCAGGTGATTTTCTCTTTTTTGAGAAGGAAATTTTTCATGATGGTCTGAAATTCTCTCTTGCCTTGTTCATCCAAGATAATCTGTACTTTTTCTCTTTCATCCATGAGGATAAACTCGTTTCATTTATTTTGGAATCTGAACGAAAAATCGCCTCTATTCATATAATAGACTTCATCTCATTCCTTGAAGATTTTTTTGAAAAAATCACTTGCAGCCATGCAGTGTTCTTTTTTCATAACGCCTCGAAAATTGCTTACAAAAGAATTTTGGACGGTTTTGAGCTCATTGAGAGTAAATCTTTTGTACATCCTCCAAAAATTAGTGAAAAGTGAAAAGGGAATAATGAAAAATGTTAGTTTTCGCTTTATCATGAACTATTGTTATATGCAAGAGATGATAATAGTGCAACTCATACATTATTAATTATTCATTTTTAATTCTTAATTTGCGAAGCACGGTAATTTTGTCGAGCTGTAAGGTCAGCCGTCTGGATAGCGCCCAACGGATTTATAACAAAAGAATTTATATTGTTTTGGTGTGCATCATCAAGCACTAAATTGAGATTCTGGATAGGATAAGGTTTGCCATTAGCAAGGATGTCTTTGAAATACCAGGGTCCAAGAGTATTGGTGCTTAAAGTATATTGAGCGATGAAATTTATAGCCCCTAACGTTATATCTACCAAAATTTTTCAGCTGTTGTCAGCGATATCATTGGTTTTGATGCCAAGGTATTGCTGGATTTTTTCAAAAACGACGATAGCATTTGTAGTTCATTCGTGTCCTTGTGGAGGTGGCGTATAATCAAGGAGTGCTTGAATGGTGTCTGTGAGATTGTAAGTGTTGGCAACAATAGAATTATATGATGATTTGATGCTTGTTTCAAGGGGTATGTCTGATATGTTTATATTACCGATTCCTCAATTTTTAATAGTGAAAGTATAGGTAGTTATTTGATTGTTTGTTGTTTTGGTGAGTATCACTTTATCATTGCTACAGGAAACTATACTGATATTTTGGAGTTTGGAAAGTGTAGGACAAAGATCAATGGCTGTTGTAACGGGAATGTTTTGTTGTTCGTAGAATACGAGATTTTTAGAAATATAACTATAGAGTTCTCAGATAGAGAAACTTTGGATGAGCAGCAAATTTTTGATAACATCATTGATTTCGGGTTTTCATTGGAGTTCAATGCTTTTTACTACAAGCATATCATTTGTGTAATCCATGATGATGTGTGCTTTGATGTTTTGATTATTATTCGGCGAGAAAAAATTAAGATACCCGATGATATCAACTGTTGTACCAGTAATGTTTTGTTTATCGATGACAAGATAAGAACTATTTTGTAATTTTTTTTGGATAATTTCTGTTTTGCTGCTGATTATATTTATGTTGTTACCTGTAGCCGCAATTTCTTGTACAATCAGATTCTTATTCATAATGTCTTGGTTGAGTCCTGTGAATCCGAGCATAGGATCTCATTCATTTAGTGTATTGATATATGTAAGAACCGCAGCGATTTTGGTCGCTCCGAGATTTTGGGTGGAGCTTGTAGATTGATATGCAAATTTTTCGAGTGAAGGTTGCAGATATTTGATATTATATCGATAAATTTCATCTTTGTAGAGAGGATCGATAGTATTTTTCATTAAGATTTCTTTTGCAAAATCTAAATAGTTGGTGATTTTGTAGCTATCAGTTATGTTGATGAAAAAGTCTTGATAGATTTGTTGTTGATAGGAAAGTAATTTATATTCATTTAAAGAAAAATCTTTGTAACTGGTATGGGTAAAATTCTGTGTGTCCAGACTATTTTGTATTTCAAGAAAAAGTGTCGTTTGCCTAAAAATATCTTCATATGTGGGACCGCATAAGCCAAAAAGCTCTTTGATAGGATTATTATGATCATTGGCATATAAGAGATATTTCCCTAAAGTATCGCAAAATCTTGTTTTGTCGGTAGTATTGCCTTTGATAGCATTAAATACATTCTTGAGCCCTGGATAATCCAAAGAGATATTATATATGAAGAAACTATCCAAAAAGTCATTAAGATAATAATTGCAAGTTCGAGAAGATAGTTTTGTTTGAGAAAGACAAGAGAGATTAAAATCATCCATAAGCGTTTTTGCGAGGGGAAGCTGTACACGAGTAAATGGTTTATTGACAGTGATTTTTTTAGTGAATACAAGTGCATTTATCACATTCTCTAATTCAGCAGGATCATAATTTCCTCATGAAAAATATGAGATCTGTTGGATAGGTAGAGTATTGTACATATAAAAATATTTGGGAATGATAAATCCTTTATAACTGATCAGATTATTCACGGAAGTGATGAATCATTGGGTGACCTGAAGATCTCCTTGAAGGATCTGAATTTTAAGATCATTATTATTGATATCTTGTTTGAGAAATTTATTGAATTCACCGATGACTTTCGCTTTTTGCATCAAGAGGGTGGTATTGGTTTGAAAGACATTGATGTTTGAGGATTGGGAAATGATATTCTGAAAAATCAAGAGAGCAACCCCAAGAACAACAAAAAAAATCAGATAGTGAAAGAAAAATCCGGATACTTTTTTGTAGGTGCTTATGATTTTTGTTTGTGTCTCTTGCATGACGGTCTGCTAAGTAAATTGTTTTGGTAATAACTATAATTTCGAAGTCATCTCATAGTACTATGAGTATTGCTTCTTAAGTATACGGTTTTTCTCCCTATTTGTCAAAATAATCTTCAGAAAGGAATAAGAGAGGAAAAACACTAGAAAAACCCATAATTGTCGATAATAGACTTGCAATCGTATCAGATTTTTTTATATAGCGGGGGCATTCATATTTTTTTATATAGTTATATAGTATTGCAATGAAAAAATTATCAACATTAGTAGCTCTAGTAGCTGGTGTAGCTTTGTTTGCTGGGTGTATGAATAAACCTACTGCAACTGTAGATGCAACTGCAACAGGGACTGTAGACACAACTGTAGCTGCTCCAACTACAACAGAAGTAGTACCTGCAGATACAACTACTGCAACAGGAACTGACACAACAGCAACTGTAGACGCAACAGCAACGGTAGATGCAACAGTAGATGCAACTATTCCAACACCAACTGCACAATAATTCCCTATACATAGGTTGAATTCATGTGTTAAACAACTAAAAGGAGAGTCGTAAGGCTCTTCTTTTCTTTATCACTTAAAAAAGTGGTAATTTGTTCAATGTGGTTCACGTAATATACTTTGTGTAATGAACTCGTTTACGCGTGTAATATATCTACAATTATTACGGCCATCAGGACGAATTACATCCCGAAGGGATATATTACAATATATTTATTGTTTAAATTATATTCTACTATGCGTTTAAATACCTATATCCAAACCCGTCATCAGATCTCTCGCAGAAACTTTGTTGGTTTAGTGAAACAAGGCAACGTGTTCGTGAACGGAAAAAAAATCGACTCCTACACCCAGGAAGTGAAAGCAGGAGAGAAGATAGAGATCAGATCCCATAATTTTCAGATCAATGAAATAATGCAAGAGAAGGAGGCATCATCAATACTTATCCTTTTCAATAAACCCGTAGGTTGCGTCGCTTCCAAATCCGATCCGCACAACAAGACTATCTACGATATCTTACCGCCAGAATATCATAATTTTTATTATATCTGAAGGCTCGACAAAGATTCCCATGGATTACTTCTTTTGACCAATGATCCCGCGTTGGTGAACGAATACGAACATCCAAAACATGGCATCGAAAAAGAATATATAGTAGAACTTGACCAGGAGATAGATCCAAGCGATTTTCAAAGAGCATTATCTGGTGTGAAAGACGAGGACGAACTTCTTAGGGCAATCAAAATTACTAAGTATAAAAAAAAGTACCATTATGTTGTCGTTC
>JAHFJL010000021.1 GCA_023245855.1 bacterium | reverse complement strand
ATATTCCGGATTAATAGATTTCTTTAATTTTTTTGGATGCATAAATTCTCTAATAAGGTGTGCAATCCTGCCAGCTATTGATCTCAGCGATTTGAAGAGATGTCTGTCGAATTGTTGGAGTTCTCGTTTGATTGTTCCGTATTTATTTTGTTCTTCTTCGAAGCCCATTACCTTGCTCATGATCCAGTAAGAGAATGCTTTGAGCACATCATCTTCTTTGTCAGGATTTTGTTTGAAATAGCTTTCTAGCTCTCGTGGCTGGTCATAATACCAGTTTTGCACGATGCTTTCATCAGCATCCAAAAGTCTTGATATTGCTGTCGGGCAGGGAATCGCAAGGATCCGCTTATTGCTCGTATACGCTACTCGGAGTCTCATAATAGAGTTTTTTTATTTTTATTTTTTTTATATTGTATGTATTTACTTATTAATGTCAATTAAAATAGAAAATGATGTTTTTTGTCCTTTTTTCCATTGTTTTATCATCCAAATTTTATATCATATTTCTGTTCGTTGTTACGGATATTTTTAGTTATTTCAAAAAACAATGTTTGCAAAAATTATCAGCTGGATAGCTGGAGATTATAATCAGAAACAACTCAACAAGCTTCAACCTATAGTAAAACAGATAAATATATTTTCTACAGGATACGATGCGCTTTCTGATGCTCAGATCAAAGCTAAGACTCAAGAATTCAAAGAGAGACTCGCTCAGTGAGAAACTTTGGATGCTCTTTTGCCTGAAGCATTTGCTGCTGTGAAACAAGCCTGTAAAAGAATGGTCGGTTCACAAGTTGAAGTGAAAGGTGAGATGCTGACTTGGAATATGATACCGTATGATGTTCAGTTGCTTTGAGGAATCATCCTTCATAACTGAACAATCGCGGAAATGAAAACCTGAGAAGGAAAAACATTGGTAGGAGTCATGCCGGTATATTTGAATGCATTGCTTGGCAAAGGAGTGCATGTCGTTACTGTTAATGATTACCTTGCTTCTCGTGATGCTCAATGGATGGGACATGTATACAACCGATTATGATTGAGCTGTGGATGTGTCACTAAAGGTGTTCCGCTTCACAAAAGAAGAGAAGAATATTCAAAAGATATCACGTATATCGAAAATTCTGAACTTGGATTTGATTATTTGAGAGATAATCTCGTAAAATCCATGAAGGAGAGATCGCTTGTCCGAAGGTCTTTGCATTATGCTATCGTCGATGAAATCGATAGTATCCTGATCGATGAAGCGAGGACTCCGTTGATTATCTCTGAACCTAACGCGGAAGCGACAGAAAAATATCTTTATTACGCGCAAATCGCTAAGGGATTATTGCCTTGCAGCGCAAAGAAAAAAGTATCCAAATGATTATTACAAGAATTACTCACTGACCAAAAATCTTGAATGGATCAAGAAGAGGACGGTGATTATTATATCGACGAAAAGACTAAGACCGCATCATTAAGCGGCAGAGGTATCTCAAAATTAGAAAGTATCCTCAAAATCGAGAATCTCTACAAAGATCTGTGATATGAAGAAATCCATCACATAGAAAATGCGCTTAGAGCGCAAGCGGTGTATGACAAAGATAAGGAATATATCGTGAAAGGTGATGAAGTGCTTATTGTAGATGAACATACCGGTCGTACGATGCCAGGAAGAAGATTTTCTGAAGGATTGCATCAAGCTATCGAAGCGAAAGAAGGTGTAAAAATCCAAAAAGAATCTAAGACACTTGCAACTATCACTTACCAAAATTTCTTCAAGCAATACAAAAAAATCGGAGGAATGACAGGTACTGCATTGACTGAAGGAGAAGAATTTGAAAAAATCTATGATCTCTCTGTGTTGGAAGCTCCTACCAACAAACCTACAATCAGAGTAGATAGGAATGATAAGGTATATTTTAATGAATCCATCAAACGAAAATTCGTCAAACAGCACATCCAATTTGCACATACTATCGGACAACCTATCTTGATTGGTACTGCGAATATCGCTACATCAGAATATGTTTCTAGAATTTTGGAAAAAGATGCTATCACCCATTATGTCTTGAATGCAAAATTTCATGAACAAGAAGCGCATATCGTTTCTCAAGCAGGAAAATACAAGAGTGTGGTAGTCGCTACTAATATGGCCGGTAGAGGAACAGATATCAAGCTTGAAAGTGGGCTCAATGAAAAGCTTGCTGACAACTATGCTAAATGGATCAAAAAAACTGTGATGACTGACAAAAAATGAATCTCTGCAGATATCTATTCTGACGTGGAATTTGAACTTACGATGAATGGAATAAGACGTGAATTGGGATTTAGTGATGAACTTATCAGACAAGCAGAGACTGATCGAGTAAGCCACAATGGCATTGTCATCAAAATAAAATTCAATCGCGCTAAAAAAATCAATACTGATGGGTTCGCTGAATTGCTTTGCAAACCCGCTGATCTCGAAGCTGCTGAAACTATAGAACAAGATTTTCATTATGGACTCTTCATCCTTGGAACAGAAAAACATGAATCAAGGAGAATAGATAATCAATTGAGAGGACGTGCAGGAAGACAGTGAGATCCTGGTGTCTCTGTATTTTTTGTGGCGCTTGATGATCTGATTATGCGTAAAATGTGAGGTGAAAGAATCCAAGGAGTCGCAGCGATGCTTCTCTGAAAATCAGATTTAGAGAATCTTGAACTTAGCCAAAAACAATTTACTAATTCTATCATCAGATCACAAAAACAGATGGAAGGCCGACATTTCGGTATCAGAAAACATCTGTTCGATTATGATAGTGTCATCAATAAACAAAGGCAAGCCATCTATAAAAAGAGAGATGATATCCTTGCAAGTGAAAACGATGAACAATTGAGAAAATATCTGGTAGAACAAATCAAACTTGAGATTGAGCAGAATATGAGCGATATCGTTCGTAAGCAGATTGCTAACGCAAAAGTGCTTGAGCAATCATCTGCTCAATTCCTTCGTGTAATGGATAAGGAATTTACATTGAAGCTTACTCCTGCTCAGATGAAAGCATTTGAGGAGATGAATTTTGATACGCTTCAATCCGAGCTTTCAATGTTTATGCTCGACCAGCTCAAAGCGAAATTTGCTACTATGGATGTAACGAGATTGTATCAGATATTCAAGGATGTATATTTATATCATTTGGATACGCTTCGAGTCAAACATCTTGATGATATGGAATACCTCAGAGATAAAGTAGGTCTGATGTGATATGCGCAACTTGATCCGTTGATTGTGTACAAATCAGAAGCATTTGATAAGTTCCAGACATTGCTCTACAGATTAAAATTTGATGTGACTGCATATATCGCTGGTATCGATTTTGCTATGGTGCAGCAACAAGATCAAGCTCAACAAGTAGTGATGGCAGGTTCCAAGAGTGAAGCTGAATATCTCAAGATGCTCCAACAAGTGAGTGCAGAGGTCAAAGAAATAAAAGTAAACAAGCCCGTTGCTCAAGCACCAGAAAAGATGGTATTTGAAAATACAGACGGTTTTGAAATATTTGAAGTGGATAGTAAAAATCAGCCAAAGGGTACGCCAAATGTTTTTGATGAACCTATGGTTCCTCAGCCAGGAAATAAAGTCAGACCTAATGATCAATGTCCTTGCGGCTCTGGTAAAAAATATAAGAAATGCTGCTGAGCTTAATATATGCTTTCAAAAAAACTTCCCATAATTATAGGGAAGTTTTTTTTATCACATAGGAATTTCTAAAATTCCTATTCTCCTTCGACTTCGCAAAGGACAAGAGCTACGCTGGATATAGTTCAATAACCAAATAATTCTGAAATATAATGAAGAATTATTGTGTTATTGACTACATATTCTTCAATCAAAAATAAGAAACATATTTTCCCTTTACAGGACAAGTGAAGGAGAATATGAAAACGACGTCGGAGTCCTTAGCGTAGTCTAAGGGTAAACTTCTTGTGTACTGATTTTTAGTATAACTCTCACATCCCCGAGAAGTCGGGGTGGTCGAGAAAGAAGTTTCGGCGTCTTATTTTATTGCTGGTTATTTAAACGTCTCATGTATTCGTTGTGATTGTATATCCCGTCGATATTGTTTTTTTCTAAGAACAGTATCCTATGGTTGCCTGCTAATTCTATGCTTCGATATGTGGCTTTATTGGCTGCATTCGGTTTCTCTTTTATTCTTAATGCATTCTCTTTTATGTCTTGAGCCAGTTCTTGGATCTCTTTTGTTTTCTTGTAGAGATTATTGCATTCTTTGATGAAGTTTTTTTTGCTGTGAAATTCATATCCTGCTAATTCCAACATGTAAGCACAATCATCTGCTGTGGGTGAGTTTTTCTTTACGATGTATTCATTTATTTTTTCTTGGATTCTTTCTTTTTCGCTTTTTTCGTATGGGGTAACTTCTTGGATTTTTCCTACTGGTTTAGCTGGAGCTTTTTCTGCTACTGGTTCAGTTTTTTCTTCATCAGTAATGAAAACGATATTGAGGTGTTTCCCTTGGTTCAAAAGTCCTTTCGTGAATATGTTTTCAGATATCTTAAATCTTTCTTGGAGGTCGGTTATCCTTATATTTTTTCAATTACGATACAGTCTCGAAATATATTTTACTATCTCTTTTTTTAGTGTTTCATTTTTAAAAATTTCATTAAGGAATTCTTCCTCCTTTTTTATCGTTTTTTCTTCTTGATGCATGTGTTTGATCATATCTGTTTTCCAACTTGGCTTTTCTTCTTTGTTTTTTGGAGCTTTATCCTGAGCTTCTTTTCTTTTGTTCGCTTTCTCTAACTCTTGTATCATATAGTTTTCAGCAAATCGTTCATATGTCTTATTTAAATCTTTTTCAAAAAACATATCTATCCATTTAGTCGCAAATTCAACGATTTCCTCTTGAGTTTCAAATCCGTAGGATTCTTCTTCTATCATTTCAATCAATTGTCTTATGACTTCATATATCCCTTCTGATCTGAATTTTTTCTGCATCTCTTCTTTTGTTTTTTTTGAGGTGATTGAAGAAAATTTACTGTTCCCTAATCTTGGAAATTCTTTTCTTAATTCCTGTTCCATTTCTTTGAGGAATTCATCGCTTACACTGCATTTTCTTTTTTCTGTGTCATATTTTGTGAGAATTACTTTTTTCATATATTTCATGATGATTTTCTTGCTTTCTACAATATCGTTGTTGATTGCTAATGCATAAATTGTTTCATGAGGCTCTGTTTCCATGACAGTAAAAAATGTATCTATCGCTGAGGTTCATATATCCTCTGGTACAGGTAGTGATCAAAATAGGAATGCAATAAGCACTTTCCTTCTTGTTATCTCTGAAGCTATCTCAAGATATTTGTCTATACTAAGATGCCCTCTTATAGCTATGCCCTCTGGTATGCTGTTGTATATCGTATTTTCCAGTTCATTGATTTTTATATTAGTGCTTTGCATAATTTCATTGACGTTTTTATTGGGTTCTTGTAATAATTCTGTAATTTCCAACATTTTGTCACTTATAATCTGTTGTATAGAAAAAAATGCGTATTCTATATCATCTTCTGCGTTGAGATCCCTGATATTCATTGTCATGTCCTTAGAGCTAAAATTATACTACTGGTGGAGGAGTCGGTTCTGTTATCGGTATATGCGGAGTCGCTGGTGGCTGGTTAGCAGCTATTTTTGCTGCTTCTTCTGCCGCGATCCTTTCTGCATCAGTTTGTTCGGGAAGTTTTTTTTCATCGGTATTGATCCCTAATCTCGCTTCCATCTCTGCATCGACGAATTCTCTTTTTCTACCGTATTTCTTTCCTGAATACTCTTTGAGTATCGCGACTATCTTTTTGTTCTGGTAATCCTTGCTGAAGATCATGTTCATACTAAATGCACGTGTTGTCGAATTATCGATATTTAATTTAATATATGTCTTATAATTTGCAATACCTACGATATCTTCCTGTGAAAGCACCGGCGCATATTCTTTTTCGAGAAACTCAGCATCGGGTGCACCGACTTTGAATGATTGCATCGTACCCACGTTACCGAATACTGCTGCTTTAACATCGTTTTTCCCGCCACCGACATCACCGAGCCCTTTGGGTGGTTCGAGCTGCGCAATATATTGATGCGCCATAATAAGTGATAATCTGTATTTTCTCGCTTCTGATAAGATATCTGCAAAAGTACTCGATACGAAGTTTTGGAATTCATCCACGTACAAGAAGAAATCCTTTCTTTCTGCTTCTGGGATCCTCGCTCTCGCCATCGCAGCAGTATAGATCTTGGATACGATGATCATACCCAGCAGGTTGGCATTGGATTCTCCGATTCTTCCTTTGCTGAGATTTATGATCAGGATTTTTTTGTTGTCCATGATATCTTCAAACCTAAACGCTGAATGCGTCTGTCCGATGATATTTCTGATCAATCTGTTGGTGTTGAATGATACGAATTTAGCTGAGAAATATGGGATAATCTCTTCTTTCTCTCTTTGCCCCATCGCATTAAATGTTTTTTCCCATCGATTTTTTACCGTAGGGTTTGTTAATTTTTTTAGTTTAAATTCTCTATATCCGTCGTCCGTGAAGAGTCTTACGATATCCAATAAGGTCGGTCTATCTTCGAAGTCTTCAAGCAGTGTCAGGCTTCAGTATTTAAAGTATTCCTGTAATCTCGGTCCGAATATTTCCGGTCAGAACATCTTGATAAAGATATCTGTCGCATCGTTTACGACTCTATCCGCTTCATCCAAGACGCTGATTTCATAGAGATTTAATCCCATCGGTCTTTCCTCGTTTCCTGCGTCGAAATATACGATATCTTTCGCTCTTTCTTTTGGAATATAGGCAAGCATATCTTCTGCAAGATCACCATGCGGATCGATCAGACAGATCCCATCTCCGTTCCAGATATCCTGTCTCGCAATCGTTTGCAAGAAGACTGATTTTCACGTACCTGATTTTCCGATGCAATAATGGTGTCTCATTCTATCATCTCTTTTCATGTAGACAGGTGAAAGCGTATTTCTGTAGATATTTGTTCCTAGGAGTATAGCATCATGATATAATTTATATCAGAATCCTTTTTTCTTGATGACTGTTTTGATAAATTGTTTTCCATCTTTTTCAATGATTTCTTTTCCTTCACGATCTTTTGGATTGATTTTTTCTATCGGTTCAAGATGTTCTTCATCAAAATCTTTTTGTTGCACGGCTCGATGCTTTTGATAATCACCAAGCATGAGATCAAGTTTTCCTCATTTATAATTTTCTGCAATCACTCCTCACATTACATATCCGTTCGCTTCTTTGGGTATAGGAAGATTTTCTGGTGCAGGAAGCACTTTGTATTGCATCCATGAAATGATTGGTGAACGGTTATAGGTAGCATCCGGGAAATGAAATAATGATGTGAGTTCGTTTATTCAGAATATGTTTTTTGCAAAGAAAAATTTTGTGATGAAATTGTTGACTGCAATCCTTCGTAATGGTTTAAAAAACCATCCAAAGATATCTGATTGAGTCTGTGAATCTTGCAATTCATTTCCATATTCATCTCCATACACGGTAAGTGCATTTACTATCTGATCGATATTTCCTTCTAAATTTTTTTTGTCATCTGAACTTGTTGTTATCAATATTGCGCTACTGAAAAATGGGAGTGCTGCCTCTTCTCACATTGCATTGAGATAATCTTCTTTGGCTTTGACCATACGCACCATAGTCACTTTTTCTTCTTCTTTCTCTGAAGTCAAAAAATCTTTGCTTGGTCCGCTGATGAGGAATCCGATAAACTTTCGTGGCATGATGATATATTTTCGCCATGCGTTGCTATGCTCGTAGACAGAAAGATTCTTGTAGAGCCTATCTGCTGCTTTCTGTGATTTTTTGTTGAATGCATCTCCCAACGGTTTGATCGGCATGATGATATTTAAGGTGTCATATCTAGAAATTTTTCCTATCGCATCAACGATGTTATTTATCGGATCATCCGCTTGTTGCTTATATATCTTGATATTGAAGACCGGATCTTTTTTGGGTTTGATCGGCATGACATCATTATATTTTTTCTTGAAAAAATGCGGTCTTGTGGTCCTTTCTATCGAGCAGTTAGGAAATTGCGCTGCAATCGCTCCTTCAAGGAGCTGCTGGTATTCTGGATAGGTAGCTATAATAAAATTTAGTATCCCATCTTCATAATTGTAGATAAGCGTAGTTTTTGGTTTATCAAATATCGCTCTCATCAAGTTCTCTTTCGTACTCAGATTCCCTACTTTATGGAAATTGTGAAATACTTGTCCCATACGTCCTATCTTTTCTTTCATATCTTTAGCGAGCTCTTTTTCCTGTTCGCGATCAAGTTTGCTTTGTCCTCTTGGACTCAAGACCTTAAGATAGATGATTCTTCTTGAATTGAAGACATCATAGAAAAATCTTAACATATTTTTTACAATGATGAAGAAAAGCATAGCAATCACAAAACCAATCACTCCCTCAAGAACATAGGTTCCATAATGCATTGCTGTGGCTTGTCGTCCCGTCGTTGTTTGTATCGTATTTGATGTAGCCTGAGCTGCTGTTTGCGCTTGTTGATCTTTTGCACTTGGCAATGTACCAAATCATGGTCAATTCCCTGCTTGTGTTGCTGGAGTGTAGGGTTTTCCTAAGAGAAAATTCTTGATCTGTGTTGTTCCTCCCATGACTTGCATACAGGTAATCTTATTTTTGCCTCGTGCATTGTTTGTCAATGAAGAAATATTTTCCAGTCCTGCTGGATTTTTATCATAAGCGGTTTTGATGAGCTGTTCACATAATCATAATTCCATATCGTAAAGATTAAACGATAAAATGTTGCAACGTTTAAGCGATTATTTGGTAATCTTATCACTTATTCGTTTAGTCTTATAAGTATATCCAGAAATGGCTATTTGTACAAAAAAAACTGCTTTTGAGGGCATTTTTAGACCATTTTTTATGAAAGATTATATAATAGGGCTTATTTTAGCTCAAAGCTCAAAGCATAAAGCTCAAAGCGGAAAGCGTGGAGCAGAAAGCTTAAAGCTCAAAGCGGCAATCACAAAGCGGAAAGCGGGAAGTGGAATCATGTTATGTCTTTTGGTTGAGGCTTTCGTAGATCTTTTGCCAAAAATAAACAAAAAACGCTCTTACAATCGAGCTTGCATATGCTCCAAACAGTATTCATAAGAAAAAAATACCATAAATTGTCCGTTTTATGGCTGGATATTGGATAATATTGAAAATGATGGCGAGGTAAATGATGGTAATAGGTATTGCGTAGACCACGAGAAGATTGATGGTGAAATTCAGAATCAGGATTGTTTGTATCCTTAAAAATTTGAAACTTTCTTTTGGGTTGCTGAATGTGAGATAACAGCTTTTGACTATTGCATCGTACAATCATTTTTTCTCTATGGTCATGATATATCTTGAGTATATTTTGAGGCAATTGGCTATGGTCATAGCTGCGAATCGCAGTATGAGCATGCCTATTCTTCAGCTTCAATGCAATCCTCCAGATACTGCTATTTTGAGCAGAACTAACCAAAATACAGTGGGTGCGATCAATAATGAAATGATTCCAAATTCAAACATCGGAAAAAAATCTTTTCTTCATTTTTTGAGTGCGTTTCTGATGCTTTTTTTGTTATCATTGAGATAATGTATAATCGCTGATTGTCCGATAGGATAGACGATAGAATATGCGATAAAACATATCACTGCTATAGCGATCACCCATCAGATGACTTGATTTTTGTTGATTTCGTTGACAAAAAATTCTGCTACTTTCCCTACATACAGTCCATTTGCATATTTTCTTGCAAAGAGGGTATTGAGATTGAGGAGGATCAATAATGCTGCAATCATGGAATGAAAAAATGATGTCGCCAGCGTCAATCTGATGATTTTTTGATCGTTTCTCATATATTCGATGGAGTTTTTGAATATCGATTTTAGCATACGATGTATGTACATAATTTTTCTGTGTACTCAATAGAATGTTAAACTTGCAACTTTTTGCTAAATATATATATGTAATCCCATATCTTTACCTTGTCTGCAAGCCTATGAAATTCATCAAAAGATTTCTTTTTATCACTTTTCTTCTCGTGATAGCATTTTTTATCTATCGTGTGATTAATCCTAGTTGAGCTAAAGCATTGCTTCATGATCTCAAATCTTTTTCTAATGATAAGATAGGTACGCATTTTTCTTTGACAGGAACCCTGATCCAGAATACATGATCTGTCCTTCAAGATACCTGAGTTGTTGCCCAAGATGCGGGGGTACTTATTCCCGTGGGTGAAGGATTGCAAGAATTTACGGGTACTGATAGCTGATTGCTTTTGGATGCAGTCGATCCATCACAAGAGAACTTTACGACTTCTACAGGCAATGCAGCTTCTTCAGAAACGCCTCCTCCTATGCCTGTTTCTTCTTCGCAACCGGTGGTCTCTGCCAAGACTTCTTCGTCATCTTCATCTTCAGTGAAAGGACTTTCTTCACAAGATATGAATGATGCAAAAAACTTACTCAAAAATTTTCAATAATATACAGATGTTAATTTAAAATTTAAAATTATATTTCGTATGGATCTCACGCTAAAAGCATATATTAACGACAAGAACAGCAAAGCTCATGATGTCGTAAAATCTTATCTTGAACAGGCCAAGAAACTGAATTCTGATTATTTTTCTTTTGTGAGATTCCACGACGATTATATACAAACACATCTCGATGAATTTGCTTCGAAACCATTGAAAGCTGCACCTATCGGCATCAAGGATATTATTCTTACTCAGGATTCTATCACTTCCTGTGGTTCTAAAATGCTCGAAAATTTTATCAGTCCTTATAGTGCGACCTGTTTCTTAAATCTCGAAAAGAACTGAGGTTTGATGATTGGGAAAACAAATATGGATGAATTCGCTATGGGATGATCTACAGAAACTTCGTACTTCGGTAAAACTAAAAATATGTATGGAACGGATAGAGTACCTGGAGGAAGCTCATGATGATCCGCTGTTGCTGTCGCTTCTGGTGCTTGTATAGCTGCCTTGTGAACTGATACCGGAGGAAGCGTTCGTCAGCCTGCAGCGTTTTGTTGAATCGTGGGGATGAAACCTACCTATGGAATGATCTCTCGCTATGGTGTGCAATCTATGGCATCAAGTTTGGATCAAGTAGGGGTGATGGCCAAAACCGTAGAAGATGCTGAGATACTCCTAAAAGCTATAGCATGATTTGATGAACGTGATGCTCAGAGTGATCCGAGGGCTGACGAATTTGTCGGCAGTGAACAACTAACAACTAATAGTGAACAGTGTAGGAATTTTAAAATAGGAGTGCCAAAAGAAGTCTTGGCAGAAGGGATAGATTCTGCTGTTAAAGCCTTATTTCTTGCATCTATTGAAAAATTGCGTGCAAGCGGAATCGTTGTGGAAGAGATGTCGTTGCCGATGCTTGCGTATTCTGTACCCATGTATTATACGCTGATGCCAGCAGAAGTGAGTACAAACTTGGCGAGATTTGATGGTATCAGATTCGGTCTCCAGGATGATAGCATGAATGCTGAAAATATCCAAAAATATTATGAAGCGGTCAGATCTGCAGGATTTGGTGAAGAAGCAAAGAGAAGAATTTTGCTTGGTACCTTTGTTCTCAGCTCGGCTAACTATGAATGATATTATCTCAAAGCACAGAAAGCGAGAGAAGAACTTCAATCGGAATTTACTAAAACGTTTGCAAACTATGACATTATCCTTACACCTACCGCACCAGAAGTTGCATGGAAGATAGGTTCTAGAGCTGATGATCCGATTAAGATGTACCTGGCGGACTTGTATACTATCCCTGCAAATATGGGAGGTCTTCCTGCGATGTCTATTCCTATGTGAATGGTAGAGGACCAATGAGAGATGATGCCTGCAGGTATCCAAGTGATGGCAAAAAGGCGAGGTGAAAATAAGCTTTTTGCGTTTGGTAAATATGTAGAAAAATTGCTCGCTTAGGCGAGTGTATGATCCGGTCGTTCAGTGGATAGGACACAATCCTGCGAAGATTGTAACCCAGGTTCGACTCCTGGTCGGGTCAATATATGGATGATTAGCTCAGTTGGCTAGAGCGTTTGCTTGACGTGCAAGAGGCCACAGGTTCGAGTCCTGTATCATCCACCATAAAAAATATTTCTGACTAAGTGGTCAGATTTTTTTTATATGAAGAAAGCCACCCGAAATTTAAAGAAATTCAGTGGGTGGCTTTTTAAAGGTAAGATTTTTTTAACATGATGTTTTGTCTTTTTTTAATGATTTACGAAGACCTTGATAGTTTTTACTTCATCTAAAATAACTTTGTCTTGTCCTACACATAAGGGTTCGGAAATCTCAGCTAGAAAAAAGAACGTTTGGTTTGATCTTTTGGTCTGTATTACACCGAAGAAATAATTCTGTCCCCAATGAATGTTTTCTAAGAAAAAATTCTCTGGTTTGTCTTCGCTAAGCTCAGTATAGATAGCATATCCATTGCGCTTAGGATTTTCTGGATGCGTTACAAGAATGGCCTTGAGAGAAGAAACGTGCCTTCCTAACTGTTTGTTGATTACTTGTTCTACTTCTTGTTTTACATTTTTTTTGATGCTGCGGGAGAACAAAATACCGCTCGTTGATTTTGGAAAAATGACTTTCATAATGATAACCTCCTTTCTTGGTTTTTTTTAAATTGGTTTATACTTTGGTTTTTGTTAACTGGATATATACTATCTCTATATGTATTGAAAACAAGTGAATTTTTACAATAACTTGCTTTCTTCTTTAAAATATATATAGTATAATTTACATAACAAAAAAATACTTACTAAAAAAACTTAAAAAACATGGTAAACAATTTAAATCAAGACAATCTGGCTTCGGATTCTAGTCAGGGCGGTAAAAAAAAGAAAAAAACAAAAAAAATAAGAACAATTAAAACCCAACCTTCACCTTCTATCGTTCCACAAAAAAATAGAAAAAGAGGTGATTGCACCCATGAAGATTATGGATCAATTCGTCAATAATATTTGGAGCCGTATCGGCTCCTTTTTTTATTATCCCAAAAACTAAGGTAACAATTTTTTGTATTGATCAATATTTTTCCAAATCATTTCCGGTGTAATTTTTTCTAGATTGCTGATAAGCTTTGGATCGCTGAGGTCGGCTTGGCTTACAGGGACTGCGATACCGTCAATCGTTTTGTTGTTTTTGATATGCAGAGAAAACGGGCATCTTGCGAGTTTTCCTGGAGGCGTGTTGCTGGTATCTAAAATGATTGCTCATTTTTTTCTTTCGTGGCCTGCCAAAACTTTTAGCTGGGTCGCTTGGCTTGCTTGTTCAGCTCGTCTGCTGATGAAACTATTTTCTTTGCCTTTCCCGTAGCTGAGATAGCTATCATAAAAAGCATGATCTACAGGTTTTTTGAGTAATAAATATATATGGAAACTCGCACCTGTCCGTAAAGTCAAAATTCTAAAGTCTATAAGGTCGTTGAATTGTTTGTCAGATGAAATTATTTTTAATAATTCTAATGTCACTTTTCTTGCATCATCAGCGGAGTTTGTTTGTCTATCGATATCGATAAAAATCCTGTCGATGGTATCTCCGTATTCGTTGTTGCAAGCATAGAAAAAATTTATCAGTTTTCTCGGTACAAAATATTGCCAGAGGAGAACTTGTTTTGCAGTGAGCTGGTCTTTGACCTCATCGAGATGATGATTGTCTCTGAGTTTTAGGTATTTTTCGTTTATCTCTTTGAAATCTTGTATGTGAAGTGGAATATTTTTTGTTCATCTTTTGAGCACTACAAAATTTTCTCCGATGATTTTGCTGGCAAGTTCTTTTTTATTGAGAAATTTAGTAAGTAGAGGAGCTACTTTGCTGTATCGGCCTAAGACGTCGAGATTGTCGTAAGGATGGAGAAAATCAGACATTAATAATTTTAAGTTTTAAAATTATTTTCCCCTCTTCACTTTTGTTTTATTCGTTTTATTTTTTGTCGTTTTAACAAGAACAATTTCTTTGATTTCTTTCTTCTGAAAAAATGCTAAATAGATAATCGGTAAAATGCCTGCAGTATTGAAAATAAATAAACAGATGAATCGTACCAATTGCTTCTTGTTTCCTGATTTCCAAAGCGCAACCCCTTTCCATGCCATATCTCGTACCATGAGAAACATAAATACAAGAACGGTTCCTTGGCTGAAAGCGCCTGATGCTGTAGTAGCTGCAAATCCTGGGGTCATGTTATTTTAATAAAAAATTAAAAATGATGATATTTCTTTATAGGGCGAATGATATTCGCCCCTACAAAAAACTTTTTTGAAATTCAAATTTTAGTTTACAAGAATTCTTCCTGCTGCTGATTTCTCTATTTTTCACAGTTTCAGTAATAATGGCTCGACATCTTCTTCGACAGCTTTTTCATTTATTCAGAGTTGAACTGCGATTGCTTTGACTCCGAGTGGTCTATCAGCTTTTTCTAATATTTCTAGATATTTGGCGTGAAGTGGATTCATACCGCCTTCGTCAATCTTGCTGTGTTTGAGGAATTTGTCTCGAAGTAGTTCAGTCAAAGTGTTTGGAGAAATCCCCCCTACCCCCCCTTTCTCCTTTATAGGATTCCCTTTGGTCTCAAGAGGGGTAGTAATGACAAAATCTCTTATTTTGATACAAAGGTTATGGATTTCTCTCGGCACGGCATCTACTTTCTCACTTATTTTTTTGATGACATCATCACTGGTTTGGATCTCGTATTTATCGAGATATTTTTTTATGATAATCTCTTTTTCGTGGGGTGTGTATTCCATGAAATGAAAATTATAAACGAACCTATTTTTTATCGGCTGGCTCAAAGACTCTGATTTTGTCGTTGCTCCGATAAGCGTAAAGGGATTGATGGGGATCCTTACGTTTCATCATTCCGGCATCACCATATCGATTACAAAATCTTCCATCGCGATGTAGAGTACCTCTTCTATGTTCGGTTTAAGTCTATGGATTTCATCGATAAAGAGAATATCTCCTGTCTCAAGCGTATTTAAAATGCTTATGATCTCTGAAGGTTTGGTGATTGCATATCCTGTGACCGCTTTGATGTTCACTTGCCCTTGCTTAGAAATAATATTTGCCATTGTAGTTTTTCCAAATCCGCTGGGACCCGAAAAAAGGATATGACCGATATGTCATTTTCTTTTTTTTCAGCTTTCTATAGCTGTTTTTACGACTCCTTTGATATGTTCCTGTCCGATAAATTCATCAAAATTATTAGGTCTTGCATGAGTGTTGATATTCAATAATTTGTCCGTATTGATTTTCTTTATTTCCATGACAATAATTCGATAAATAAATTATTCCGGTTTTTTATTTAGGCGCATAAATCTTGGGTAGTGAGTGAATAATAAGATAAGGAATAATAATGACCAGATTCCACCGCTGAGCATATCTTCCTTGAATAATGCGTTTCTTGCTTCGATGAGCGTCACTTTCTTGTCTGCTTTACATTTTGCTATCTCAGCTTCAGTAGGTGTGGCCATAGCGTTTGGATTTCCTGGTACTGCTTTGCTATACGTGTTGCTGCAAATATCTAGTTCATAATATCTTTCTGCAACGATGTATTCGTCATTGGTGATGATCAATTTTTTCCCTATAGCATAAAGAAATCCTCCGAGAGAAACTAATGTTCCGATAATCCCTGCGATGGTTGTCAGCAAAAAATACAGTTTAAGTACTGTTCGTGTGCGAGGTTTTGATGTAGTTGGTTCGGTGTTTGATGCGGTCATTTCCATTTGTTTTGTTTATAAAGAATAAAAATGGTCTATAGGGTCTGTAAAGTCCTTAAAGTCTGTAAAGTCTAAGGTCTGTAAAGTCTCAGGTCTGTTTTGACTTTATGACTTTGTAACTTTCGACTCTTTTGTTTGACTGAGTCTAAAGTCTGTTTTGACTTTATGACTTTGTAACTTTCGACTATTTTGTTTGACTGAGTCTAAGGTCTGTTTTCACTTTATGACTTTGTAACTTTCGATTATTTTGTTTGACTGATTTTGTAATATGCATTAGTATTGGCTATGGGATTGATAGCATATGTTGCGTCTCCTATCCTGATAGTTCCTTCTATAAGACTGGTGTTGCTTACGATAAAACTTGTTGTCCCTATTTTTTCATTTTTATCCAGGGTAAAGAGATCACCGTATCGTACGAAATTATTCGTGAAATATTTCTCTGAATTTGATTTCACTACCTTATATCTCTGACCGAAAATTTCGATATATCCTACATCGAAGTTCCCATTTTGAAGAAGGTTCATATCTACGTATACGTTTGATTCCGGCATGTTATTTGCTCCGGTGGTGATTGATCATGGAACCGTACTCACTACTTGATTTTGGACGTTGCTGTTGTTGAGATTTTGGAGGATCTGATATTTTACTTTAAATCTGTAGAGGAATAATGCTACTTCGTATCTGGTGATTACATTATCAAAGGTGACAGCATCAGCAGGTCCGATCATTCCAATCTCTTGCGCTTTCTCAAAATAATTCTTCCATCGAGGATTGCCTGTTTCATCTAATTTCTGACCTTCAAATAATCTGATAATGGCAGCTATGAATTGTGATTTTGTGATGGTTCCTTTGGGAGTGAAAGTTTCATTGGATCATTGCATGATCCCAAGCTGACATGCTTGTACTACATATGTTGAGAGTGAAGCGTCAGCATCAGAAATGTCTTTGAATGCACAATCGTTTGGCAAGGTTCCGCTGCTATTCTTTCAAAAATTGAATATTCCTGCAAACATAGTAAGAATTTTTGCTGCCTGTTCTCTATTGAGGATCTCAAAAGGTTTATAGTCAGGGATAGTTTTGTAACTCGTCAGTCCGTTGTCGTTCATCCATCTGATCGCTTCGAGAAGTTCAGGATCGTTGTTTATACTCAGTGAATCATTGAGTGATGAAAATCCGTTGAGCATCCCGCTATTGAAGCTTTGTCCTGTTGCAGTTCCGAGTCCAGCAAGTTTGCTAAGCATTAAAATTTTTACGTTTTCGTTGGTTACGATATTTTTTAATCTATAGATATAGACTGCCATTTCTCTTCTTGAGATGTCTGAGTCAAAGGCTGTCTGATTGTTGAGGGTAGTCAATCCTAATGCTTGGCTCTTGAGATAATAGTCTCCCCATCGAGGTATTCTGCTTTCGTTAGATGATTTCCCTTCGAATAT